>CALBEE010000111.1 GCA_937927575.1 uncultured Saprospiraceae bacterium
ACTCTCCATAGTCTGTTCCTTTATAACTTCAAAATTCTAGTTATAATCGTATTTATTTATAACTACATACTAACGTTACTTGCGTAACATCTTTTTCTACTCTCGCAGATTAGGTCGTCAAACCTAGTTTTATCTATTCCTATTCGTGTCAATGAACTTTTTTCTTCCCCTTATTCACTTTCGTAAGGGATCGCAAAGATAGCTACTCTTATTAAAAGTGCAAGCATTTTTATGTTTTTATTCTTTGAAAATCACACTTAAAAACGAATCAAAAAAAGAGTGATTGTATGTACCTGATATTCAGCAGTTTACTAGGTTGCGATGAAAGTATTTCGATAAAAAAAAGTTGAGCTTTTTTAATTAAAGTAAGTTAAGTCTGTTTTTAAGCGCTGAAGATCCGAGAAGAAGTAGCTTTTTTGAGTTCGGAATTCGTATTCTATTGTCTTTTATTTCCGAAACATTAGCCCTTTTGATCTTATTGAAAAGTGCTCGATAATATTTATAGGCTGTATAAACTCCTAAGCGAGCTCCATGAGGTAATTCCTTAATACCTTGATAAGCTAAATCGAATTCTTCTTGGATATTTGCTTCGATAGAAGTCTTTTCACTGCTATTAAAGGTTAAGAAATTAATATTTGGGAAATACGTTCTTCCTCTAAAGTCAAAATCACTTTTCATGTCTCTCAAAAAATTGACTTTTTGAAAGGCTGATCCAAGGGCACATGCAGGCTTAACTAATCTGTTATATTCCTGCTCGTCTCCTTCGCAAAATACTTTAAGACACATCAGACCCACTACCTCAGCTGATCCGTAGATGTATTTCTTCAATAGCGCACTATCGTAATCTAAATCGTAAAGGTCCATTTCCATACTATCAAGAAAAGCATCAATTAGATCTATATCAATATTATACTCATTGACTACATTCTGAAAAGACTCCAAAACAGGATTTAGACTTATTTTCCTTTCAATAGCTTCATAGGTATCGGCTCTAAATTTATCTAACAAGTACTTCTTGTCTTGATCGTGAAAAGTATCTACAATTTCATCAGCAAACCTTACAAAACCATAGATGGAATAAATAGGAGATCTGTACTTTTTATCAAACGCACGAATACCCATCGAAAAAGACGTACTATATCGCTTAGTAATTAGAGTAGAGCACTGAGTACAAACATCAGTATAAAGTGACTTAAACTTATTTTCCATTTCTCGCTATATTTTTAAGTAGTTCGTTCGCTACCATTTGTCCTGAAATAATACTTGGTGGTACACCGGGCCCTGGTACGGTGAGTTGACCAGCATAAAATAGATTAGATATTCTCTTATTCTTCATACTCGGTTTGAGTATAGCAGTTTGATTCAATGTATTTGCTAATCCATAAGCATTGCCTTTGTATGCATTATAGTCATTTTTAAAATCATCAATGCAATAGGACCTCTTAAAAATTATATGTTTTCTGATATCAACACCACAAAGTTCTTTTACTCTTTCGGTTAATATTTCGAAATATTCTTCCCTTAGGGCTTGATTATCTTCAATCCCAGGAGCTAAAGGCATTAATAAAAATACATTCTCACAACCATCTGGAGATATACTATCATCTGATACTGAAGGTGTGCACATATAAAACAAAGGCTTCGATGGCCACTTCGGATCTTTATAAATTTCATTTGCATGCAGATCAAAATCCGTATCGAAAAATAAAGTGTGGTGCTCTATTCCTTCCAGTTTCTTATTTAGTCCTAGATAAAACAATAAGGAAGAGGGTGCCATATTTCTTTTATCCCAATACCCTGCGTCGTACTTTCTATATTCTTTTGCTATGAGCTTTTGTTCTATATGATTATAATCTGCGCTAGCCACTACATAGTCGCAAGAAATTTTTTCTTCTATGGTGGTAATTGATTCTACTCTCCCTTGATTAATATCTATTGAAGTGACTTCATTATTAAATAAAAACTTTACTCCTTTTTCTTTTGCCAAGCTAACCATTCCTTCAATGATCTTAAACATTCCTCCATCAGGGTACCAGGTACCAAGTTTGAGGTCCGCATAATTCATAAGACTATACAAGGCAGGTGTGTCTTGCGGAGTAGCACCTAAAAATAATACCGGAAATTCTAGTAATTGAATGATTTTTGGATGTTTGAATAAGGATCGTATCTGCTTCGAAATAGACGAAAACATCTGTAATTTAAAAGCACTCTTAATGACTTTGAGATCGAAAAATTCCGTAATGCTTAGACTGGGCTTCCATACGTATTCTTCCATTCCTACCTTATACTTATAGGCTGCTTCTTCTAGAAAAGTCTTAAGTTTTGCAGACGATCCTTTCTCCAAGGATTCAAATAAATCGAGCAACTCTTGGAATGAAGCAGGTATATCAACGAAATCATTAGGACCAAAACAAACAGTATAAGATGGGTCTAAACGCTTAAGCTGATAATAATCAGAAACGGATTTCCCAAATTTTTCGAAATACTGATCAAATACTTCTGGCATCCAATACCAACTCGGTCCCATATCAAAGGTAAACCCTTCTGACTTAAACTGCCTTGCTCTCCCTCCTGGACTACTGTTCTTTTCAACCAGTAAAACTTCATGACCAGCTGTAGCCAGTTCCGTAGCTGCAGCTAAGCCTGAAAAGCCTGATCCTATTACGACTATCTTCTTCAATTCTTGTTTTCTCTTCAAGTTAAGTATTAATCCGAGTATATTATTTTAATCAATCATCGGATTTGACAATTAGCAATATGAGTTATCGTTTAGTAATACAGCTAACTTAATTTTTTGTTTAACTATTTATGTAAAAAACTTAAACATAAAAATGCCCTTCAAGAATTAACTTGAAGGGCATCGATTTAATATTACGAATAATTGGTGGTTACATTTTACCTCCGTCGTGTTCGTCTTGCCATACTTTCAGCTCATCCCATTTTCCATCAGCTGCCAATCTTGATTGTACTGGCCATGATGTAGGATCATGCATCTTGTATCTACTTCCTGCTTCTGCGAGAATCTCTTTGATCTTATCTACTTCAGCATTCGCTAAGGCTTCAAAAGTAGGAATACCATTATTAGTTAATAACTCAGCAATCTTAGGTCCGATTCCTTCAATCTTCTTAAGATCATCTGGCTTAGCATCTGCTTTCTTAGCTGGTGCTGGAGTTTCCTCTTTTGCTGGAGCTTCTGCCACAGGTTCAGCCTTAGGAGCTGCTGGTGCTGGTGCTGCATCTGCCGCCATTTGCTGCTTCAATTGAGAGAATACATCTAATTCACCAAGTGTAGCTTTTTCAACTTTAGACTGAGTTGTCTTAATTGATTTTCTAGTTTCAGCTCTTTCTTTCTGCTTTTCTGCTCTAACTGTATTATCTGCTTCTTTCTGAATATCATCATGATATCTAGTATGAGAAACTATAATACGCTTATCATCTCTATTGAATTCTATCACTTTGAAAGTTAGCGTTTCATCAGCTGATGCAGTAGAACCGTCTTCTTTTCTCAAGTGCTTGATAGGTGCGTATGCTTCTAAACCATAAGGAAGTTGTACAACTCCACCTCTATCATTCTTTTTGATGATAGTAGCTTCATGATAAGAGCCTACAGGGAATACATTTTCGAAAGTATCCCATGGATTCTCTTCTAATTGCTTATGTCCAAGAGAAAGTTTTCTACTTTCTTGATCTACTTCAAGGATAGTAACATCAATAGTCTCTCCTACTTTAGTAAACTCAGATGGATGAGAATAACGCTTAGTCCAAGAAAGGTCAGAGATATGAACCATACCACCAATTCCTTCTTTAAGCTCAACGACTACTCCATAAGGTGTTAGATTCTTAACCTCACCTGAATGTTTGCTACCATTAGGGAACATATCTGATATCTTATCCCATGGATCTTCAGATAATTGCTTAACAGATAATGACATTTTTCTGTCGTCTCTGTCGATAGTAACTACCTTCGCTTCGAACTCTTGTTGTAGTGTAAAGAACTCTCTTGCATTTACAGGTTGGTTACTCCAACTTACTTCAGAAACGTGTATTAGACCTTCAACACCTGGGATGATTTCTAAGAATGCACCATAATCTTCAATATTTACAATCTTACCTTTCACAACAGAACCGATATTTACATCAGCAGGAAGTACTTCCCATGGATGTGGCTGTAATTGCTTAAGACCTAGAGAAATTCTCTTCTTATTCTCATCGAAATCTAGTACAACTACATTGAGCTTTTGATTAAGCTCTAAAACTTCACTTGGGTGATTAATACGACCCCAAGATATATCTGTGATATAAAGAAGTCCATCTACACCACCGAGATCCATAAATGCACCGAAGTCTGTAAGGTTCTTTACTGTACCTTCTAGTACTTGTCCTTTTTCTAGGCCACCGATAATAAGTTCTCTCTGCTCTGCAAGATCACTTTCAATAAGGGCTTTGTGAGATACAACTGCGTTTTTGATCGCTTCGTTGATTTTCACAACTTTGAACTCCATAGTCTTACCTACGTATGCATCGTAATCGATGATAGGCTTGATATCTATTTGAGATCCTGGTAAGAATGTCTCTAAACCACCACAATCGGCTATTAATCCACCTTTTGTTTTAGATACAATAGTACCTTTCAGTATCGTTCCATTCTCGTAAGAGTCTACTAGATCTTCCCAAGCCTTTAATAACTTGGCTTTCTTTCTAGATAATACAAGCTGACCTCTAAGGTCTTCTTTATCTTCTACGTATACAGGAACTTCGTCACCGATCTTAAGATCTGGCATATCTCTAAATTCTGAAAGAGATACTAATCCATCTGACTTATAATTTACATCTAATACTACATCACCGTCGTGGATAGCTGTTACTTTACCCATAACGATTTCGCTCTGACCGATAGTCGATAGAGATTGTTCGTATTGAGTTAGATAGTCTTCAATTTCTTTCTCTGAGTAAGAGAGTGTGTGTTTATTACCAATGCTCCAATCAAACTGATCGTGAGGTGTTTGGTCTAAAAGGTCTGGACCTTCTTGTGCAGCCGGAGCAGGAGTTTCTACTACCTCAGTTGCTACGTTTTCTTCTTGAGTTGTTTCAAGATTCTTATCTTCAGTATTCATACAAAAGAATCAGGTTTGTATGCCTTAGCTCTATAGCTATGGCAGAGTGATAAAATAAATTAATGTTTGCCTTTTTGACAAAACGAGCGCAAAGATAAAATTTAATTTGGTTATTGCAACTGAATGTTTTCTATGAAAGCCCCCTTCGACTCCTAACGTCGCTCAGGGTGACATTATGTTTGCGTTAATAGAATACCTAATTATTGTTATCAACGCGTTTGGATGAAACATTGCCTGAGTGAAATGTACTTTCAATTGCTGCGCAAGCCGCGCTTTCTAGTGAAGCTATCAACGTGTTTCTGCGAAACTCTGCCTGATAGCTCTGCTCGCCCGTTTGCTGCGCAAGCCGCGCTTTTCCTACTTGGGGCATTTTTTCTTCGAAAAAGCCGTGCTTGTTCGTACATTTAGAACTTTGAGTAAGAAAAGAATAGAAGAATATGGAAAATAGACCTTGGCTAGCTAAATATCCTGCCGGAGTACCAGCGAACATAAACGCAGATCAGTATGATTCATTATTAGACTTTATACAAGAGTGTTTCAATAAAAATGGAAAGAAGGAAGCTTTTGAATGCATGGGAGCCGCACTTACTTATGAGAAGTTAGATAAGCTAAGTACCCACTTTGGAGCTTACCTACAATCGCGCGGATTAGAGAAAGGTGATAAAATCGCTTTAATGATGCCCAATTTGCTCCAATATCCTGTAGCATTATTTGGAGCTCTGAAAGCTGGATTGGTAATAGTCAATACTAATCCACTTTACACCGCTCGAGAAATGGAACACCAGTTTACGGATAGTGATGTCAAGGCCATTGTTATCGCTGAAAACTTTGCGAATAATCTACAGCAAATCATAGGCAACACAAACATTAGTATTGTCATCACAACTAGTATCGGTGGCATGCTTGGAGCTATAAAAGGTAGTTTGACCAACTTTGTAGTGAGAAAGATAAAAAGGATGGTTCCTAAATTTAGCATACCTAATACAGTAACTGTAAAGGAAGCGATCAAACAAGGATCTAAATTTACACTCACTGATGTAGAAACTTGTGGTGATGATGTGATCGTGCATCAATATACTGGTGGAACAACTGGAGTAGCTAAAGGAGCCATGCTGACTAATCGAAACTTACTGGCAAATATGTTACAGATAAAGGCTTGGCTATCTGGATCTATTCAAGAAAATGAGACCGTAACTTTATCTCCATTACCAATGTATCACATTTTTGCATTTACGGTAAATTGTATGGCAATGATGAGCTATGGAGCCAAAACCATCTTAATCGTAAATGCCAGAGATCTAGGGTCTATTGTAAAAGAATTTAAAAACCATAAGGTGAATGTAATGACAGGAGTTAATACTCTTTTCAATGCCTTATTAAATAATGATGATTTCAGATCTGTGGATTTTAGTCATCTTAATATTACAGTGGCAGGAGGAATGGCCCTGCAAAATGCGGTAGCTACTAAATGGAAAGAAGTGACTGGATGCACTTTAAGCGAAGGATATGGAATGACAGAATCTTCTCCAGTAGCATCTGTAAATCCAATTGATGGGAGTGCAAGAATGGGCACAATAGGAATTCCTGTTCCATCTACAGATATGAGAATTGTAAATGATAAGGGAATTAAGTTAGGTGCAGGTGAATCAGGCGAAATACAGATTAAAGGTCCTCAAGTTATGAAAGGGTATTATAATAAACCTGAAGAGACAGCGAAGACAATAAAAGATGGTTGGTTATGTACTGGAGATATAGGAATGATGGACTCTGATGGGTTCTTTAAGATCGTGGATCGTAAAAAAGATATGATATTAGTATCTGGATTCAATGTATATCCAAATGAGATCGAAGAAGTAATTTCGCAACATCCAAAAGTCTTAGAGGTAGCGGCAATAGGAATACCTAGTGAAAAATCTGGAGAAGTCGTGAAAGTATTTATCGTAAGAAAAGATAAGTCTCTAAAGGAAAAAGAAATTATCACTTTCTGTAAGCAACATTGTACTGGATATAAAGTGCCTAAAGAAGTAGAATTTCGAGATGAACTACCGAAAAGCAACGTAGGAAAAATATTGAGAAGAGAATTAAGAGAAGCCTAATCTGATGAGTATAAAATCGAAAGTAATAGAAGGTAAAGCGAAACCAAGAGGTAAATATCCGCACATCAAAAAAGTAGGCGATTTTCTTTACGTCTCTGGAACAAGCAGTCGAAGATCGGACAATACTTTCGCAGGTGTAGAAGTCGACGAAATGGGGACTACTAATCTTGATATCAAAGCGCAAACCAAAGCGGTATTAGATAATATTGATTCTATTCTGAAAACTGAAGGATCTAGTCTAGCTGATGTGATTGATGTTACTAGTTTTTTGGTCAACATGAATGACTTTGGAGGCTATAATGAAGTGTACGGAAATTACTTTGATTATAGTGGACCTACTAGAACCACAGTAGCTGTACATCAACTACCTCACCCACACTTGTTAATCGAAATAAAGGCTGTTGCTTATATTGGAGATTAATGATTCTGAATTAAAATAAGTAGATGAAAATACTGAACTACATCAATGGATCTCTCATGGATCCAATAGGTAGCGGACAAATGGAAAACATCGAACCTGCAACAGGTCTTGTTTATGGAAGCATACCTAGAAGTATGAACGAAGATGTAGCAATAGCTGTTGAAGCTGCTGAAAAAGCTTTCCCTTCTTGGTCTTCATTAAATCAAAACGAAAGGGCCAAATATCTATTTGCTATTGCGGATGGAATAAAAGCCAGGTTTGAAGAATTTGTAGCAGCGGAATCAAAAGATAATGGTAAACCAATATCTCTAGCTCGAGCAGTTGACATTCCAAGAGCGATAAGTAACTTTAAACATTTTGGGCATGCGATTACTCAATTTAGTTCGGAGTCGCATAGCATGCCTGGCCTTGCGATCAATTATACGCTTAGACAGCCGATCGGAGTAGTAGGATGTATTTCACCATGGAATCTTCCGATATACTTATTCAGTTGGAAAATCGCTCCAGCTTTGGCTGCTGGAAACTGTGTAATTGCAAAACCTTCCGAAGTCACTCCTTTGACTGCGTATCTCTTAGCCGAAGTATGTAAAGAGGTAGGATTACCAGATGGCGTTTTAAACATTCTTCACGGAACAGGACCAGAGGTAGGAGATGCTATAGTTAGTCATCCAAAAATCAAAGCAATCTCTTTTACTGGAGGAACTACAACAGGAAAAATTATTGCGGCCAAAGCAGCTCCGATGTTTAAAAAATTATCCTTAGAACTCGGAGGCAAAAACCCGAATATCATTTTCGCGGATTGTGATTATGATGAAATGCTCACTACTACGGTGAGATCTTCATTTGCTAATCAAGGTCAGATCTGCTTATGTGGTAGTAGGATTATTGTAGAAGATAAAATCTATGACAAATTTGTAAGAGACTTTAGAGAAAAGATCAGTGCTATGGCGGTTGGTGATCCTCAGGATAATGCTACAAAAATGGGTGCACTGGTTTCGAAGTCTCACATGGAAAAAGTGCTTTCCTATATTGACATCGCGAAAGATGAAGGAGGTAAAATAGAAACAGGTGGCCAACAAATTCATATGAATGGAAGATGCGCACAGGGATACTTTGTTCAACCTACAGTAATTACTGGATTAGATATCAATGCAAGATGTAATCAAGAGGAAATTTTTGGACCAGTGGTTACTATAACTCCATTTTCATCAATAGAAGAAGCTCTGTCCATAGCGAACGGCGTGGTATATGGATTATCCTGTACTATTTGGACGAACAATATTAAGAGAGCGCATAATCTAGCCGCAAAAATAGAAGCTGGAGTGGTATGGATTAACTGTTGGTTATTAAGAGATCTTAGAACACCATTTGGCGGAATGAAAGCGAGTGGTGTAGGAAGAGAAGGTGGTCTGGAAGTGCTGAGATTTTTTACTGAAGCTAAGAATGTTTGTGTGAAGTTATAACCTATGATAATTGAAATAATATCTCTCCAATGATATCTTTTTCAATATTTAGAATGCTCAAATCTAAGCGGGTACATAAAGGCCAAATATGTAATTTGTTAAGAAATGATGATATCTATATCGAAACCTTCCCTTGGCAAGGTATTAGCATATTGTTAGGTATATAGATTATTAAGAAGAATACTTAAAAATCGAATCAGAAGATCAACTTGAGGGGAAAACAGGTTGGTCTTTTACTTTTATATCCATATAGTAAATAGGATATTATCTTGTAGTTGATACTAAAGATAATAGACCTAGGAAGACGAGTTGCGGTAGGGCAAAGAAGGCTAATGTCATTCTGTAAAAAAGGTAGCACCGTTTTCCATTTAAGTTTCTAGAGAGTCTGAACAGTACTTAATGCCACAAAAATGTGAGCAAGCGTAAGATAAAAGGCAAGACGATATAGAAATGGTCATTTTGTAATATTAAAGTGATAGATATGGATATCATCAAACAATGTGTTGGCATTGACATTGCCAAGAAAAACTTTACGGCTTGTGTAGGTAAGAAGAAAACCGATGGCAGCTATGAACTTAGTAAAGTGTCAGAGTTTTCAAATGACAAGAGAGGATACAATCAATTCATCAAATGGGTTGGAAAATCTATGCTCAAAGGAATTGAACTTAGTTTTGCAATGGAGGCCACAGGCATATATTGGGAACATTTGGCTTATCATTTATCAAAACTAAAAAAGACAGTTTCAGTCCTATTGCCCAATAAAGTATCACACTACGGTAAGAGTCTGAATGTTAAAACGAAAACTGATATTGTCGATGCAAAAATTATAGCAATGATGGGTTGTGATCGCAACTTGCCAGGCTGGTCAGCACCATCGCCATTGTATAAGAGGCTTAGGGCTGTTTGCAGACTGCATAAGGCCTTACAAGACGATAAGACTCAGTCTAACAATCGATTAAAGCAACTTATGTGTAGCTATGAGCCGTTAGTTGAAGCCATCCGAATATATAAGTCGAACATAAAGCGAATCGATAAAGAGTTAGCCAAACTCGAGCTTCAAATGAAAGAGATTCTCCGATCTGACAGTGAGGTATGGTCTAAAGTTGAAAACCTGCTCACGATCAAGGGGATAGGATTGAAAACGGTAGCCATAGTACTTGGAGAAACACAAGGCTTTGCATTAATCAAAAATCAACGTCAGTTAACCTCATACTGTGGGTATGATGTTGTAAAAAGAGAAAGTGGCACATCCATAAAAGGAAAAACTAGAATAAGTAAGAAAGGGAATAGCAACATTAGATCCGCTATGCATTTTCCTTCGATGGTGGCAACAAGATTTAACTCCAAGATGAAGGAAGTTTACCAAAGAGTTGTCGATAGAACAAAAGTGAAGAAAATAGGACTAGTATCTATTCAAAGAAGACTCCTGGTGCTGATGTATAGCTTATGGAAGACCAATAAACCCTATCAAGAAGATTACCACAACAGCGAACAATCTGGTTTTCATGAGGAGGAAGTAACTTCTTCGTCATCAACTCGAAGAGTTGAAATGGACATAAATAAGGACAAAGTAGTGGAGGCTAACGAGCCTCCCACTACACAGAATGAACATCTGTACGATCAATCGTCAGAAGCTCTTCTTCGTCAAAGACAAATATCATAAATTAATCAAGAAACTATTTGGATTTTATAACAGTACCTTTTTAATTTCTTAAGTTTTAAAAAAACGACTCAGTGATTTTTTAACTCGCTTATTTCAAATAAAAGCTACGAGTTACCAACCATTCTTGAATCGTTTTCGTCTTATTATATAAGACTGCTTCCTTCGCTTGGGCGTATTTAATGTTGATTTCGATTAAACACTCAATATAATTCCAGTTCGGTGCAGCGTTTGGCAATATTTCGTTATCTTAATTAAGTAGTTCAATTACCTTAAATAACTAAAGTCATGAAAAAATTATCTACGATTAGTCTAATATTAATGAGTTTGGTGTTTGTGCTTTCCAATTTCACCATTCCAGAAATTAATAGTTTTGTGATGACTGTGGTGGGAGAAGAGCCAGTTTTACCGGATGATCCTTTTACGTATGACGATGCCGAATTTCCAGAGCATCTATTTAATTTAGATGAAGAAATTGGATATTCTGGAGGAGGCAGAGATACATTTGCGCTCTCAGTATTAGATAACGATAAAGCTACTTTAGGAAGAGTATTGTTTTATGACAAAAAATTGTCAGCGATTGAGGATATCTCTTGTGGATCATGTCATCTTCAAGAACTTTCTTTTGCTGAAAATAAATCTTTTAGTGAAGGTGTGAATTCAGAAACGAAAAGAAATTCCATGCAGCTTAATGATTTGGGCTGGTCTAATGCTGATGGATTTACTTGGGACATGAGAGAAACAGATCTTCACGAAATGATTATACTTCCTCTTACTGATGAAAATGAAATTGGAGCCAATATTGAGGATGTAAAAATTAAGTTGGAGCAAACCAATTATTATCCAGAATTATTCGGAAATGCCTACGGCGACAGTCAAATAACAGAAGAAAGAATAGTAGATGCATTAGTTCAATTTATTACTTCTATGACTACTTTTAACTCTAGATTTGACCAACAGGTTGTTTCTAATTTTAGCGATTTTACTGATCAAGAAAAGTTAGGTTTAGATTTGTTTAGTTTTAATTGTAGTACATGTCATAGTCAGGGATCGCACACTTTGTTTGGCGAGGAAATTTTCGTTGAAGATGATATATTAAATGTATTTCCTTTCATATTTACGAATGGATTACCTGAGGATCCTGATGATGCAGGAGCAGGGGAGTGGAATGAAAATTTCAACAATCTATTTAAGGTACCTACCTTGCGAAATATCGAACTTACCGCACCATATATGCATGATGGAAGGTTTAATACTCTTGAAGAAGTAATCGATCATTACTCAGAAGAAGTTGTCGAAAATGAATGGAGTGTATTTATTCCGCCTGGCGGCTTTGCTTTTAATGACATAGAAAAAGAAGCGTTATTAGTATTCTTAGAAACCTTAACGGACGATACATTTATATCTAATCCAAGATGGTCTGATCCTTTTGCTAATCCACTAAGTAATAATAATATTCCTATTGCTGAATTAAAGTTGTCGCCTAATCCGACTAGTGATGTGGCTACAATAAGTTTTGCTAATCGAGACAATAGTTTAGTATCTATAAACATCATTAATAGTGCGGGTCAACTCTTACGACACGATCAATTTGTAGGTTCTGAGTATCGAATAGAAAAAGGAAATTTCTCGCCAGGTATATATACTATACAATTGATTATGGGCGATCAAAAATCTATTCAGCGATTAATAGTGCATTAATTGAAATAGGTCAAAATATATTTTATCAAGAGAGGCAATGATCAATTGTCTCTCTTTTTAATTTAGTCAGTCTATGCAACCTACTATAAGTTTAATTGTATCTTGTACAAATAAGTTTCTCATCAAAAAACAATTCAAAATGAAAACAATAGCTTTATTATGTTCCATGTTTCTATTTACACAAATGGGAATTTCTCAATCTAAAAAGGTAGATTCATTTAATTCAGTAGAAATTTCTGGAAGTATTTCAGCAGAACTGATTGAATCTGACGAGGAAAGAGTAGAGTATAAAATCACAAAAGGTGACAAGAAAAATTTAATCATTAAAACCACAAATAAAAACCTAATTGTGAAGACCGATGGCAAGTGGTTTAATGGAACACAAACTAGTGCTAAAGTAAAAATATACTATAGATCATTTGATGATTTGGAAGTAAGTTCAGGATCTTCTGTATCGGTAAAGGAGCATATAAAATCTGATAATTTTGATCTTGAAGTGTCCAGTGGTTCTACTTGTACTATGGCTGTGAGTGCAGATTTTATGGATATAGAAGTATCTAGTGGTTCTACCTTAACATTGGATGGAAGAGCAAGTAAATCAGACATAGAAGTAAGTTCAGGATCTAGTTTTAGAGCACCGGATTTTACTTCAGGCCATGTTGATGTCGAAGTATCTTCAGGCTCTACTGCTCAATTAGAGGTGACAAAGTCAATAGATGGTGATGTATCATCTGGAAGCACTTTGAGATATAGCGGTGAGCCGTCTAAAGTGGATGTTGAAAAAGATATATCTTCTAGTGTCAGTAAAAGGTCACATTAAGACCTAAATATACGCTTCTATACAACTCTTAGTACTCATTTGGGTTTATATGATAGTACGTTGTGAATCAATGGAATAAGTTTTACTTTTGCAGCGTTTTTAGAATATCCTTTTTTGATTACTAATAGAAGAAAAAACATGATTGCTACAGACACTAAACTGAAGTACAAAGTAAAAGACATCAGCCTCGCAGAATGGGGACGTAAGGAAATCACTCTCGCTGAAGCGGAGATGCCAGGTTTAATGGCATTAAGAGAAGAGTTTAAAGGTAAGAAGCCTTTTGCTGGTGCTCGTATTGCAGGTTGTTTGCATATGACCATCCAGACGGCTGTACTTATAGAAACTCTAGTAGATATGGGTGCAGAAGTTACTTGGTCTAGTTGTAATATATTCAGTACACAAGATCATGCTGCTGCGGCTATAGCTGCTGCTGGAATTCCAGTATATGCATGGAAAGGTATGAATGAAGAGGAATTTGATTGGTGTATTGAGCAGACACTTCACGCTTTCGAAGGTGGACAACCACTAAATATGATTCTTGATGATGGAGGTGATTTGACTAATATGGTTCTAGATAGATTCCCAGAATTAGTACCTGCAATAAAAGGTATTTCTGAAGAGACTACTACTGGAGTTCATAGATTATACGAAAGAGTAGAAAACGGAACACTTCCAATGCCTGCTATCAATATCAATGACTCTGTGACTAAATCAAAGTTTGATAACAAGTACGGATGTAAAGAATCTTGTGTAGATGCCATAAGAAGAGCAACGGATATCATGATGGCAGGAAAAGTAGCCGTGGTAGCTGGATATGGTGACGTAGGAAAAGGTTCTGCTGCTTCGCTTAGAGGTGCAGGATGTAGAGTAATTGTCACTGAGATTGATCCAATATGCGCATTACAAGCAGCTATGGATGGATTTGCTGTGAAGAAAATGGAAAACGCAATTAAAGATGCTAATATCGTAGTTACAGCTACAGGTAATAAAGACATTATCAACGAAAACATCTTCCGTAAAATGAATGATAAAACTATCGTTTGTAATATCGGACACTTTGATAATGAGATTGATATGGCATGGTTAAATGGCACTTACGGGAATACAAAAGATACTATCAAACCTCAAGTAGACATGTACAATGTTGATGGAAATGATATCATCGTTTTGGCGGAAGGTCGATTAGTTAATCTTGGTTGTGCTACGGGTCACCCTTCATTCGTAATGAGTAATAGCTTCACGAATCAGGTAATGGCTCAATTAGAGCTTTGGAATAATACTGATGCTTATGAAAATAAAGTATACATGCTACCTAAGCACTTAGATGAGAAAGTGGCAAGACTTCATTTAGCTAAGATTGGAGTAGAACTAGAAGAGATGTCCCAGGAGCAAGCGGATTATATCAATGTACCTTTAGAAGGTCCTTATAAGCCAGAATATTACAGATACTAGAAAGAAATTTTCTAAATATAAATTTGAAGCCATTTCACTTATTGTGGAATGGCTTCTTTGTTTTTCTGAACTGGTTTGCATTCGCGAAGATATTGGCTTGACAAGTCTGATGTTAAATGATGTTGGACATTGTAATATTATCCATTTTGAATGGAACTCGTGATTTGCATGGACTATATCCGTGATTGGGATTCGAATCTAATTATATTCGCATGATTGTTTTTTGCTGCCCAATAGAAACGAATTAACCTATTTACTAACTAGTCTATAAAAAATGCCTACATACGATATTAACGATCCTACAGATTTGGACATTTTACGTGGACAATTTAATATGTACACTGCGGATGATTGGCAAGAATATATTGATGAGGCAGAGCAGAGGGCAATCGGTTATAAGAATGTGAACATTTTAAAATCAGCACAACGTAAAGCTGGAATTGCTAAATATTTGAGCCCTAAAGTCCTTCAATGGGTTTTGTCTTTAGTGGACCAATTGGATAGTGATGAAGAAGAATAGCGTTTTACTTCTCGTTTCTGGTCTTTAAGCCCTAGCAGATTGTAAGTGTCTGTTTGCAATATTACCGTACAAGACTTTTCGTCTTGATTTAGGATTGATACAAAATTTAAAATGGGCCCAAATAAAAAGCCAAACACTTGAGTGTTCGGCTTTTTTATATTTCTATTTGACGATTAGATTAATTTGAAATTACCTATTGCTTCTAACTTCTTTATCATCGATTTCTTTCATACTTTCTTTTACTTCAGACTCAATATTGGCTTTAGCGTTATTGAATTCTCTGATGCCTTTACCCAGACCCTTCATAAGCTCTGGAAGTTTTTTACCACCAAAAAGAAGTAAAACTACAAAAGCTATTAATAGCATTTCCGATCCTCCTGGTAATCCAAATAGCATATTTATGTACATCATGATAATCTTATTTATGTTATTTATCCCAAAGATAAGTCATTTTGGGCTCATTGGCGGCTTATCCTTAGACACTTATGTTCTGATAATGTAAAGTCCTACTTTTTTAATCCGATTTCTCTTAGCCTTTCATCAAGATACTCACCTGCTGTAATGGGTTCATATTGAAGAGGTCTTTCGTCTGTGATACAGTCATTAAGACAAGAGAGATCCATGTTTGCCTTAGGATGTAGAAAGAAAGGAATAGAAAGCCTTGGAACATGCCACTGTTCTTTTGGAGGATTCACTACTCTGTGAGTCGTAGACTTAAGGTAATTATTGGTCAATCTTTGTAACATATCTCCCACGTTGATTACAATCTCGTCTTCGCCAGGTGTAATATCTAACCATTCGTTATCTGCATTAAGCAGTTGTAATCCACCAGCAGAGGCACCCACAAGCAAAGTAATCAGATTGATATCTTCATGCTGCTCAGCTCTTATCGCACTACGTGGTTCTTCAGTGATTGGTGGATAATGTATCGATCGCAGTATGCTATGTCCTTCATCTATCTTCTGTTCAAAATAATTTTCATCAAGATCGAGATGTATCGCAATGGCTCTAAGAAGATGTCCTCCTGAGCTTTCGAAAGCCTTATATAGATCTTTACCGAGAGCACTAAATTCCGGTGTTTCAGTAGTAGTAAGATTGTCAGGATATTCATTTTTATCGTAATCATTACCCTCCATAAATTGGCCCATTTGGAAGAATTCCTTGAGGTCAGCCACTTTACTTTGCTTAGCATGCTCCATACCGAAAGAAGTATAGCCACGTTGTCCTGCTAGGCCTTCTACTTGATATTGACGCTTTACAGATACTGGCTGAGAGAAAAATGTCTTGGAAGCTTTATAAAACCCATCCACTAACTCTTTGGGAATTCCATGATTCACTACTCCAACAAAGCCAACTTCATGAAATGCGGTTCCGATTTCATGAACAAAAGCTTGTTTTTCGGCTGCATCACCATGTACAAATTTTGAGAGATCGACTACTGGTATTGTTCTTTTTGACATCTATGATCTATTTGATTATCAATAATATTAGCTCTTTCAATCCTAAATTTAAGGAAAATAAAGGCCCTAAATAGTTCTACGTTAATATTTCAAATATCGTTCCTTTTTGGTTTAAATTACAAGCGGATATCAGTCTATTTCCTAATCCCGTACGAGAAGATATGATTTTGAGTTTTCGTTATTATATACCTGCATAGAGATGCGGAGTTGATACTATATGATGTTCGAGGAAAAGTATCAGGTAGGTATAGACTGAGAATAGGAATGTATATGATCGACTTATCAAGAGCGCATAGAGGTATGCATCTGTATCAAATAGTAGATCGTGGTCAGGTACTGAAGAGTGGAAAAATTTCGAAGATAGATTAGATTAAATGATATAATAATTGATTATACGATTATACAATGACTAATAGTTTTTCCTTAGTTGAGTTGTTTTTGCAATTTCCAATAGAATTCAAACTGAAACTAGTCGGATTTAATACTGTTAAAGAGCTATGAACTAAAAATTCTGCTTAGTGCCAATAATACAGAATGAAACTGATATTTATCGCAAAAAGCTTATCTTAATCAAATGATAAAGATTTATAACATTTTTATTTTAATGATTTTAGGGTCTTCATGCTGTTTGGCGCAGCATGAAGACCATATTTGGATGTTTGGCTCTGCAGTATATGATCAAATACAAGAATTTGTTCATCAAGATACTACATGGGGAGCTACAAATATCGACTTTAATTATTCACCCCCAAAGATTTATTATGATCACAATAGGCTTATAGATTTTAATGCAACCAATTCAAGTATTTCAAATGGAGCAGGAGAAATACTCATGTACACCAATGGGCAAGCAATATGGAATGGAGAAAATGAATTTATAGAAGATACGATCAATTATAATCAGCATTGGGAAAATTTTGTACTTCATCAAGACGGAATAGATGTTTTGATTGGATTTTTAGCCATACAAGGTGCTATGATGCTGCCATTGCCTGAGCAAGATAGTGTATATATGTTGATCTACAGTCAGTTTAATTCTGCCATGTCGCGTACTATGAATTTATTTTCTGCAAAGATTGATCTGAATATGCCACTTGGTAGTCAAATTATTAATAAAGATCAATTATTAATTGAAAATGATACCATTGCGAGTGGCACTCTCAATGCAGTGAAACATGCCAATGGTCGCGACTGGTGGATACTTAAACTTGATAGGAACAATGGAAATATTTTTCGTTTTCTATTAGACCCAACAGGCGTTTCCGATTATCAGGTGCTTGACTTTGGAGATGATTTTGAGACTTCTATTGGACAATTGTATTTTTCACCGGATGGAGAATATATGGCGGCTAATTGCAATCCTAGATTATCTGTAGATGATAGTCAACTAGTAATTGCTAAGTTTGATAGAGCATTAGGCAATATCACAAATATTCAAGAAGAATTTGTGGAGAGAAACACCTATGCTCGTGGATTATCATTTTCACCTAATAGTGATTTTTTATATGTTTCAGATGGTCTTACAATGTATCAATATGACCTCAAGGAAGAAGATGTTTTAGATTCTAGATTAGCTATAGAAGAGTATGATGGCTTTAATTATTACTATACTCAAGATTCTTTATTTCCTGAACCCCAGCATTTTGGATGGATGGGATTGGCTCCTGATGGCAAGATCTATGTAAGTACGCAGATGGGAACTAGTAGGGTTATGCACCGCATAAATAACCCAAATGTAAAGGGTGTAGGCTGTGATATGGAACAGCATAGTGTTTATCTTCCTACTTCATATGCTAGGACTATTCCTAATTTTCCTAATTATCGCTTAGGTCCACTCGATGGCAGTATGGCGGATACTCTAGGCATTGACAATCATCCTATTGCCAAATTTAGATACGTGCAAGATACCTTAGATGATTTTAAGATTGAGTTTGTAGATCTGAGTTACTTTAGACCAGAAGAGTACAGTTGGGATTTTGGAGATGGAGATACCTCAACCGATGAAAACCCCACGCACATTTTTGATGGTAACGGTGTATATGATGTGTGTCTAACTGTAAGTAATGAAAATAGTAGTAATACAATTTGTAGGACTATTATGATGGGTACTACTTCGGTAGGTGATGAATTATTACAAGCGGATATCAGTCTCTTTCCTAATCCTGTAAAGGATGATATGATATTGAGTTTTCATGATTATATACCTAGAGATGCTGAGTTGATATTGTATGATATTCAAGGACGAAAATCAGGAACACTTAGTCTTAGATCTGGTATGAATATGGTGGATCTGTCAGAGTTGCATACAGGTATGTATCTCTATCAAATAGTAGATAATAATCAAGTGCTTAAGAGTGGGAAGTTGAGCAAAATTTAGGATGAAAAAGAAATGGTTATGATGGAATAGTCACTTCTGATCATGGTATGTAATGATTGGGATTGGCTCTACTTATTATGACGAGTATTTCGGGTATGGATGAAAATTGCAGAGGATTGTAGTTTTATATCATTTGTATATTTAAGTACTTAAATATACAAATCAGTATACTCTATTCTTACATAAAATGTATTTTGATTGAAGCAGATTTATAAGACTTTTAAATGAATTACCCCTTTTACAAAAGAGCTAAATATCTCAAGTCCTTATCCTTACAATTCCTCATCCTTACGTTTGGCTTTATATCTTCCTTTACCAGACAATGTACCATTGAAAGTCATGGTCGGCTTCAGTTTATCTTGTTCTTCTTGTGGTAATCTTTTAAAGTCTCTACACTTTTCAGAACAGCAGCCTTCA
>CALBEE010000112.1 GCA_937927575.1 uncultured Saprospiraceae bacterium
ACGAGCCGACAGCAGCGGCATTAGCATACGGACTAGATAAAAAAGGAACCGATCAAACGATAGCAGTATTCGATTTAGGTGGAGGTACATTCGATATATCTATATTAGAATTGGGTGATGGAGTATTCGAAGTGAAATCTACAAATGGAGATACGCACTTAGGTGGAGATGACTTCGATCAAGTATTGATAGATTTCTTAGCGGAGACGTTCTTATCACAAGAAAATATGGATCTACGTAAAGATCCTATGGCGTTACAGAGATTAAAAGATGCTGCTGAAAAAGCTAAAATAGAATTGTCATCATCAACAGAAACAGAGGTGAATTTACCTTATGTGACTGCTGTAGATGGTGTACCTAAGCACCTCGTTGTAAAGATATCAAGAGCAAAATTTGAGCAATTAGCGGCAGATTTAGTTGAAAGATCGCTTAAGCCTTGTGCAGAAGCACTAAAAGATGCAGGATTAGAAAAGTCTGAAATTGACGAAGTAATTCTAGTTGGAGGATCTACTCGTATCCCTAAAATACAAGAAGCAGTAGAGCAGTTTTTCGGTAAAAAGCCTAATAAATCGGTAAACCCAGACGAAGTAGTAGCGACTGGTGCAGCGATCCAAGGAGGTGTATTAAGTGGTGATGTACAAGATGTACTGCTATTAGATGTCACTCCACTTTCTCTAGGTATCGAAGTAATGGGTGGTGTGTATGATGTAGTAATTGAGGCTAATTCTACTATACCTACTAATAAAAAGAAGACGTATTCTACAGCTGCAGATAATCAACCAAGTGTTGAGATCCACGTATTGCAGGGAGAACGTCCAATGGCAAAAGACAATAGACCTATCGGAAGATTTGTATTGAGTGATATTCCTCCTGCACCAAGAGGAACGCCTCAGATTGAAGTTACATTCGATATTGATGCTAATGGTATCTTAAGCGTATCTGCAAAGGATAAAGGAACGAATAAAGAGCAATCTATCCGAATTGAAGCATCTACAGGCCTTTCAGAAGAAGAAATCGCAAGAATGAAGGCTGAGGCTGAAGCCAATGCGGATTCAGATAAGGCAGCAAAGGAAAGAGTAGATAAACTCAATGCGGCTGACTCATTAGTATTCCAAACTGAGAAGCAGATTACGGAGTATGGCGATAAAATTCCGGCAGAGAAGAAAGAAGCGATAGAAAAAGCTGTAGCTGATCTGAAAGAAGCGCATAAGACAGAAGATATGGCAGGTATCGAGACGCATATGGAGACGCTAAATGCAGCATGGCAAGCAGCAAGTCAAGATATCTATGCAGCAAGTCAAGAGGCTGGTGGTGCAGATGGAGCTACGGCTGATGCAGGAGCAGGTGGCAATGCCAGCGGAGCTAGCAATGACGAAGATGTACAAGATGTTGAATTCGAAGAAGTAGACGAGAAAGGGTAGAATACCAATTCACGTTTGCAAAACGAGAAAGGGTAGAATACCAATTCACGTTTGTAAAACGAGAAAGGGTAGAATACCAATTCACGTTTGTAAAACGAGAAATAGTAGAATACCAATTCACGTTTGTAAAACGAGAAAGGGTAATTTTAACCTTTGGAGTCTTAGAAAATAGCGAAAGCCGAATCCGTGAGGGTTCGGCTTTTTTTAGGTATGGATAGTTCACTTTTGATGAAATAAAGAAATTGCTATCTTGCAGCAACAATCATCGGTCCATTTGTACTTGATAATATTGATCTTGGAATATGAATAGTTTGAATAGCAGTAAAATGAGGATTACTTATAATTTGAAAGCAATACTTTTTGTAACGTTTTATCTTATTTATTTTCAAGTAGATTTATTCGCTCAAGATATTAGAGTCCCTTATTTTAATAACGGCAAATATGGTATAGTTGATGAAGATCAATTGGTAATCTTATCACCATTCTACGAGGAAGTTGTTATCCATTCTGAATGTAAGTTAATTGCCGTATTGAAGGATGAAAAGTGGGCTATCTATAATTTTGATGGTAAAAAGATAATTGATCACATAATAGAAGTCAAAGAGAAGGATAGGAAGTATGGAGTCAGAGGGCCAGACATAGATTTTATTGAATACCGTAGACCCAAAGAATTCAACGGTAGATCAAACCCCAATTTAATATACGTACTCAATAAAAAGCTAAACACAATCTATTATTTAAGTAATGCTAAGTTTAAAGAAAGTTACAAGAATTACAAGTATGACCCATATAGAACTTACATTGCAAAGCACCCAGTCCTAAGTAGATATCGCGTTGACAATTTTGATGATTCAGTTAATGTTATAGATGAATTTGGAAATGAAGTTTTAGATAGTTCCGTTAATAAAGCAAGAGTGCTCAATGAGAAATTGATCTCAGTTTCTAAAGATAAATTGTTTGCACTTTATGATGGCAGTGTAAGAATTTCTGAATTTAAGTATAATGAAATTAAGCAAACCGAAATAAAAAATATTTTTATCGGCAAATCATACAAAAAGAATGGTGCGTATAGAAGATCCTACGATCTAATAGATGGAGAAGGGAAAGTAGTTTTTACTTCAAATACAGACTACGATATAATGAACAATTATATCATCCATTGCTTAGGTAACCACTGCAAAATTCTCGACGAAAAACTAAATGTCGTACAAGACTTTCAAAACTGCAATGCGAGCTGGCTAAGACTTAGCGAAACACCATTAATAAAACTAAAATCGAAAAATCATTATGGAGTCTGTGATTTGCAAGGCAACTTGGCACTTGATACAATCTACAATAGTATCAAAACTAATGATTCTTTCCTTGAGTGCACGATCGCAGAAACCCATTCAGTACTTGACAGCAATCTAAATTTGTTAATAGAAAATGATTCCGTACTAACATTGAATGCTACTGATCGATCAGATCGTTATGTATATACACAGTATGATTCAAACAAGATACTGAGAAGAGGTCTATTGAATGGCAAGAATGATAAATTGATAAACATACATAAGGAAGAATTCAAAACTTTTCCTTGTGTTGATTATGTAATGGAATCTAACTCTTCGAATGAATTTACCCTAAGGAACATTGCTGACGGAGAGATAATATATGACGGAATCGCTGATTATATAAGAGTTAATTGCACTAACCAATCTTATGAGATTAAAGATGAATTTAACAGAATTACTAAAGATTTCAATGGCAAGACCTTGTATTCTAGTATTGATTTATCTATTTATAGAAAACATAAAGTTGTCAAAGATAGAAGAGGAGCAGCACTTACAGACTTGGATGGAAATGTCGTAATTGATAGCGTTTTTAAGAGTATAAGAGTTATTACTGATCCAGTGACAAAAATGACTGCATACTTTTGTACGGGATATGATAAATCAATCTCTAATAGTGTTGTTTACAATGACAACTTAGAAATAATATCCCAACCAGGGTATTCAATTTCCTCTAATTGGGTTAATTATATGATCTGGAATCCTGGAAGAATATTTGTTCGAAACAATGAAGATGTATCTAATAATGAATATGATTTCAGATCAGGTATTATTGATTTCAACGGAAATTGGGTATTGACGCCATCCAATTCTATGTTTAGATTTATTAATGAAAATTTGTTTGTCCTTAGAGAGAAAGGTGTCGAACACTTGATGTTTTATGATGCTAATGGTCAACAATTATATACCGGTAAATATCACTTCATACATAAAAACATTTCTCAATTGACAAGGCAGAATAGAATTGCTATCGCTGCTCTATATGACAATGATCTAAAGAAAGAAATAACCAATAACGAGGATATAAGTAAGTACAATATTAGTGCTATTAAAAATTACGATGACGAAATAACTAGAATACGAAATAATACAAGGGGAGCAATAGGAGAGAATAATCCTGGAGTTAGGTACGGATACATTAATGATCTAGGCTTTGAAGCCATTCCGACTAAATTTTTAGTTGCCTCTAATTTTGATCATACATTACCGCAGGCCAAAGTAAAAGTATTGGATGATGATAATAAAATACGACAATGCCTAATCGATACATCTGGTAATATCACCTTTTCACTCCCTTATGAAAACTACTTGAGTGTCTCCAAGGGCTATTATAAATGTGGCAATAATGGAGATTACAAATTAGTAGATTCTACAGGCACAGAAATGTTTACTAATTCGTTTACAGATCTTAGAGGATCTCATGGAAGAAGTAACATTATTAGTGGTAAGGATAAAGAAGGTTGCTCTGTCATAGATTTGAAAAATAAACAGATGCATCGGGTAGATGTAAAGGGCACCATAGAATTAAGCGGTTTGTCTGAAGAGTTCATTATAGGACGCAACTATGGAATACCATCTGATAAGCAAGTCTTACTTTTGTTTGACAATAATTTGGAATTAATTTCAAAATTCACAGATAATTATGGCATCTCTTTAAGTTTTAATGGAAAAGAATTGCCACACAATTATGTTAATATTATAAAGAAAGACAAAACTCAGATGGTTTATAGTTTACAGGACAAATCATTTCTTGAATATTGGAAATTTTAATTAGTTAACTTGGATATAAACTATATATTTTAAAAGAATAATTATAGATTCAATTATATTTTCATGAAGTAAGCAACCTTAATATATGATATCAAGATTCCTTCAATTTTTAGTAATTGTTTCCTTTTTGTTTTCTTGTGGTGATGATACACCTAATACTGACCCAGATCCAGATCCCATGGAAATGTCACAAAAAATCCTATTGTTAAAGGATAGATCACAAGATGGTATAATCCAATTAAGCTATTCTTACAATCCAGATAGTACGCTGCTGGAAACTATTAGCTACAATGGAGATGGTGAGCCTAGATTAAAAATGACATTTAACTATATCGGAAATAATATCGAATCTGACATAATACTTATAGAATCAGGTCAAGTTACTAGTTCAAGAAAATATTTTAGACAAAGTGATACGGAAGGTTTGCGAGAGTTTTATAATAGTGATGGCGAACTGTCAACTTCATCTATCTACTTGTTTGATGGCAACACATGTGGCTTTACTGATATTTTGTCTTTTGATGCTTTAGGAAATTCACTTCCTAATACAAGAATCGAATTTACAGATGAAAACTGTAGTGCTAAGTTTTATTCTAAATACCAAGAAGAGGATGAATATCTGCAGTGGGAGTATACGCGTAATGATAAGTATGATTCATCTAATTCTATTTTACTCCCTTTCTTTAGAATAGAAAAACAAAACTGTGTCACCAAATTAGTACGCAGGACATCTGATGGTACGATTTCCACTAATTTGTCTTATGATGCTGTTTTCGAGTACAATGAGTATGATCATCCAATAAAGGAAACTAGAACATACTTAGATGGAGATATGGTTGAATACGTATATTCTTATTACAATTAAATATAAGAAGTATAATGTTTTTAACGAATTATGGTCAAAGGGGTCTAGTATTAATGCTTATTACGATTTTATTTTTTTCATGTGGGAAGGATGATTCAAGTGAGGAAGTCAATTTTACGCCTTCACCACTTTTGCTGAAAGAAAAAAGAATTAATAATCAATTGCATTCATCATATAAGTATTACCCAAACGGATTAATTGAAGAATCGATTTTTTATTTACCCAATACGGGTATACCAAAATACAAGGACACTTATACTTACGGTGCAGATACCACCACGAGAGTTCGTTTGGACCTAGAGAATGATTTAAATGTATTTATCTATAGGTATTATAGGGTAGATGAAGAACGAATTCGGAGAGATGATTATGATTATGTTGAACTTATAGGATATCGCTATTATAATTATAAGGAAATTTCTAATTGTGGCTATTCTAGTATACTAACTTATAATTCATTCGGTCAGTTGGGTCCGGCTGTAGATTTTGACTTTACAGATGAAAATTGCAGTGTTGCCGTTTCTGTGTCACCCACGATAAGTATTTCCTACCTCAATGCTGAATTCATAAGAGGAGAACACTATGATGCGCATAATTCTACAAGAATACCCATGCTCGGAATAGATAAAATTTCAATTATCAAATCCTATATAAATAGAGACGAATCAGAAGAAATAATTACGGCCAAATCGTTTAGGTCTGAATATGAATTTAATGAGCAAAACCACCCTTTAAGAGAAATTAGAACCTATTTAGATGGAATTATTCATAATATAACCTTTACATATGACTAGTAAGGACTAGGTTTATTTGATTGTTACATATGGTTTTATATCGTATATTTATTT
>CALBEE010000113.1 GCA_937927575.1 uncultured Saprospiraceae bacterium
ATCGCATGCCACATTTCTTCAGTAATGAACGGCATAAATGGATGTAGAATAATAGCTATTTGTTCCATTAGATCAATAGCCATATTTTGAGTCTCCTTACTGATTTTTCCACCATATTCTGGTTTGATCATCTCTAAATACCAAGAGCAGAAATCTGACCAAACAAAAGTATATAATCCCATAAGCGCTTCTGAAAGTCTATACTCTTTGAAGTTGCTTTCTTGTTGCTCGAGCACTTGATTCAATCTCGCTTGGATCCAATTATTAGCCAATTGATCGGTAGCAGTTGCAGGACTGTCTTCAGTGTCAAAGCCTTTGATCAATTTCAATGCATTCCATATTTTATTACAGAACTTACTTCCTTGATCACATAACTTTTCATCAAATAATAAATCACCGCCAGCAGGAGAACTCATCAACATTCCTACTCTTACACCATCAGCTCCAAATTTTTCAATCAGACCTAAAGCATCCGGAGAATTACCCAATGATTTGCTCATTTTTCGCCTTTGCTTATCACGTACCATTCCTGTGAAATATACATGATCAAATGGTCGCTTATTTTCCCATTCATAACCAGCCATAACCATACGAGCTACCCATAAGAAAATTATATCCCATCCTGTCACCAAGACTGAAGTCGGGTAATAATAATCTAATTCTTCACGATTATTCCAACCATCAAAAACAGCAATTGGCCAAAGCCAAGAACTAAACCAGGTATCTAAGGCATCTTCGTCTTGCTTAAGATCACTCATCTGTACGTCAGATCCAAATTTTGCTTGTGCCTGTGTTAATGCTTCCGCTCCAGTAGTCGCAACAAAGATTTCATCTTCATAATAATATGCTGGTATTCTGTGTCCCCACCAAAGTTGACGAGAGATGCACCAATCTCGAATTCCCTCCATCCAATGTTTGTAGAGATTCTTTTGATTTTTAGGGAAAAATTCTACTTCGTCAGTCACTACAGCATCTAGTGCTGGCTTAGCCAATGACTTCATATCTACATACCACTGAAGCGATAATTTTGGTTCTACGATGGCGCGTGTTCTCTCTGACCTACCTACGCTATGATTGTAGTTTTCGATCTCTACTAATGCATTTTCTTCCTTGAGTTTGATCTTAATATCTACGCGCACCTCTTCCCTATCTTTACCAATAAATATCTGCGCAGCCTCACTTAAAGTACCATCATCATTTAATACGTCTATCGTCTCTAGGTCGTGCTTTTTACCCAACTCATAATCATTGATATCATGTGCCGGTGTCACTTTCAATGCTCCTGTACCAAATTCCATATCGACATAATCATCGAATATGATAGGAATCGATCTTCCGATCATTGGCACTATCGCTCGCTTACCTTTGAGATGAGTATATCTCGTATCATCAGGATGCACTGCTATTGCCGTATCTCCCATAATGGTTTCTGGTCTAGTAGTGGCTATGGTTACAAAGTCTTCTGTACCTTCAATTTGATATCTTACGTGATAGAGCTGAGTCATTTCGTCTTCATAGAGCACCTCTTCATTTGACAGAACTGTCTGCGCCTGCGGATCCCAATTAACCATTCGCAAACCACGATAAAGTTTCCCTTTATTATACAAATCAACGAATGCCTTAATCACGTGCTCCGAACGACTTTCATCCATGGTAAATGCTGTACGCTCCCAATCACAAGAAGCACCGAGCTTCTGCAATTGCTTAAGTATAATACCGCCATACTCTTCTTTCCAAGCATGAGCATGCTCTAAAAATTCTTCTCTGGTCAAGTCAGATTTCTTAATGCCTTTCTCTCTGAGCATCCGTACCACCTTAGCTTCCGTGGCAATAGAAGCGTGATCAGTACCAGGCACCCAACAAGCATTTTTACCATCAAGTCTAGCTTTACGGATCAAAACATCTTGAATGGTATTATTAAGCATATGCCCCATATGAAGGACTCCAGTGACATTTGGTGGAGGTATGACGATAGAGTATGCTTCTCTTTCATCTGGTGTAGAATGAAAGTACCCTTTATCCATCCAGTATTGGTACCATTTCCCATCCGCCTCTAAAGGCTCAAATCTTGCACTTAATGCCATTTGCTAATAATTTAAATAATAATTCCCTCTAAGGGATTCTACTTTGACTATCATGATCAAGTATCATCTAAGACCTAGAATTACATGAGAATCTGAATTAAGACCGCAAAGTTAATATTAACTGTAGTGAAATGAAGGATGTCGTAAGTTTATATTTTAGTGATCAAAACCTCTTGATCGCTAAATAGTATCCAGCTATGATCATATAGGTAAGTGACTCTCTTTCCATGCTTATTCATATGAATATGGGTATGGAAGCTCCACTTAAATTCCTTTTGGTCTAATAAAGCACGACTCACTTTTATTTGTGTCTTGTTCTTTCCGATCAATTCTAGCAATATCGACCTATTTCTATGGAGTATCTTATCGATCTTCTTAGTTGCTTTGGAAGTCACTTCAGATAATCTTCGATGATATATAGTTTTACATTGTATAGAGCAGTAGACTTTATCTTTTCTACCTCTAAATTCCTTTTTACAGAGCTTGCACGCTTTCATTCTAATTCAATTCTAATTGCATAATCTAATCTTAAAGTAAAGATAATCGTTTTTATCCGTTCTCAACCGTTCCGAACCGTTAACTACGACTATCCACTCTAATTACCTAACATTCAAGTTTTTACAATTCTCAAAAATGTTTATATTTAAACTATGAAAGCGATAATTACAAATGCAGATAGCAAGTCCAAGCGAATTAAGATCAAAATCCCTTATCAAGCGAAGTATTGGAGATCTGAAGTTAAGCAGCTAAGAGGTATCTGGTGGCATGGCAATCAAAAGCTATGGAGTTTGCCTAATACGCCTGAAAATATTACCGCCTTGAAGCTTATTATTGGCGAAAATTTAGAGTTTCAATCTAGTGAAAATGCCAAAAGCTTGCCTGAATTTGAAATGACGCCCAAAATAGCGTATCAATTGGAGCGTATGATGACCAAGCTTGTACTTAGCGCTAAGAGTAAACACACCATAACGAGCTATAGAAGCCATATACTCCATTATTTCGCGCATTTTGAAGATCGAGATTTGACTACAGTTACGAAAGAAGAAATAGAGAAATACTTCTATGATATCATTAGTAATAAAGGAGTAAGTCCTAGCCGTCAAAATATTATGATCAACGCGATCAAGTACTATCACGAAAAAGTACTGGGGCAAGAAAGGACTTTGTATAAAATTACCAGGCCCAAAAAGGCACATACATTGCCAGAAGTACTGAGTGAAGCGGAAGTATATAGATTGATTAATAGTCCTACAAATATTAAGCATAAAGCTATTTTGTATTTACTATATAGTTCTGGATTAAGAATAAGTGAGATCGTAAAACTAAGGATAGAAGATATACTAAGCACTGAAAAACAGATTTTCATAAAGGGTGCCAAGGGCAAGAAGGATAGATACACTGTACTCTCTGACGTTACTCTAGAAATCATAAGAGATTATTATAGACTGCACAAACCTTCCTATTGGCTCTTTGAAGGCTCTGAAGGGGGCCAATACAGCACATCAAGTATCAATAAACTATTTAGAAAAGCAGCCAAAGCTACAAACACTTATGAGTGGGCGGTACCACATACGCTTAGACATTCTTTTGCGACTCATCTGTTACAGGCCAATGTTAATTTAAGATACATTCAAAATTTGTTGGGTCATGAAAGTCCAGAAACTACACAGATTTATACACATATTACCAATGTTAATAATGATATAGTGCAGAGTCCGTTGGATCGAATAATGGAAAAGATGAACAAAAACTCCAAACAGTGAAAACATTACCGATAAACAAGGAACAAAACAATCCGACTTCCATGTTTAGAGTTGTTACATGCAACAAAAATAAAAATGCAAAGAATAATCACATCATTTGGTGTATTGTCATTTGTGACATTTCTAATAATTGGCTGTCAAAGTAAAGAACTTGACTATTGCAAAATGTTGGAACTTGACCAGTCTCATGTCAACATGGATACTACGGACAGAGCTCAAATCGAAGTTGACCGAAGAAAAAGAAAAGAGTTAATAAAGCACAACTTCAAGAAACTTATAGAGTACTCTAAACACAACAGATTTCCAGAAATGGGAAAATTAGATGTTACAGGAATTGATTCGTGCCGTAATTGGGCTGTATTTATTACATGTTACCATATTGGTCAAATAGAACCTCAATTATTTTTCGAACATGAGACAATTGAAATTTTAACCAAAGAAATCGAGAACGGAAATTTAGAAAGCAATTCACTTTTCACATCATTTAGAGAAGGTTTTACAAATCATGAATTCTGTAAATCTGAAAAAGATCTCATCGAAAGCACTCTAAAAACTTGGAAAATTGAAATTGAGGAATTACCAAAAATAAAATATAAAAAATGCTTAAACTAAATATTTACTAAAAGTCAAAGGATGCAGCATGTAACACCGTATGATCATGTCATGCACGACATAGTTCCGATACGCTCTGTACTCGATGTGAAATATATTCCATAACTTAGCATTATCGCGATAATGCACGCCAGATATACTTGATACGTTAGCATCCATAAAGAAAACCAATGAAATACTATTTAGTAACCATTGTAATACTTATTGTTATTAGTTGTCAATTATCAGAGGGAACACAATTAAATGAAGTGGAAATTTTCCCAAATGAATTTAGTGACATAAGAAGCATATTGGATAGCATAGGTATTACCGATCAAATGCATAGAAATGAAATTGATTCGATAAAAAAGGAGTTTGGATTGGCGTCAGCTCAAATGGAAAGACATTGGGCTAAAATGAGGAAGACTGATTCTAGTAACTTAGTAATAGTAGAGGAAATTTTGGACAAATGCGGATGGCTAAGTGAAACAGAGATAGGATATAACGCAAATTCGACGCTATTTTTTGTAATTCAACATTCTAATCATGAAACCCAAGAAAAATATCTTCCTTTGATGAGAGAAGCAGTTTATCGTGGATATGC
>CALBEE010000114.1 GCA_937927575.1 uncultured Saprospiraceae bacterium
GGCTCAAACCACGTCTTGTAACTTTGCGGATTGACATCTTTCTTTATGATGGTCAGACAATTGTTCCAGACGATATCAGGATCTTTTATCATTCGTAATGCTTATAATATAACGGTCTCAAAAAAGTATGTTCATCAAGTAATTCTTTGTGAGCATTACCAAAATTGGGGGCTTTGGTAAAGAGGGATATTCACTATGAAGTCCGCAATAACTTCAAATAAAAAATTACTTCGTGCCTGCATTAGTCAGGTCTTTTCACTTAGACGAAACCCTAGTTCATATTTCTTGCCAAAATAATCTCTAAGATCTGTTTTCAAGTTGGTCAACAAAAATGTCTCTTTTTTATCAGACTAAATAGCTTCTCTTATTCTTTTTTCGAAAAAAAAATCACTCTCTCTAACATGTTGAATTTCAGTCATATGACCTTCTTTTCCACTAAGTTATCCACATGCCTGAATGGTAGTAAATTACACATTTAAAAAAGATATAATTTGTTATTTTCTCTAATATGTGATTTTTTCAAGGGCTCAACAACATCTTGAAGATGCGATGTTTTTCACAATAAAAAAGTAACCGTTCATAAAATGGAATCGTCAAATATCACAACGAAAAATATCAAGTTTACACACAATTTTATTTTAAAATGTGTAATGGATTGACAATATGAATTACCATTAAAAATGCACTGCTTACGCTTCGAAAATTCCGCTTACATGCATTCGATAAATGCACACCAAATAATAAATTGTATTTCTAATCTATATGTATCAAAACCAATGTAGTTACTCAAGGTCATACCGACTTATCATATGCCTCAGAGATCCATGCCAACAATTCTTTATCCACTTGATCTGCTCCAGTCAGCCTTACTCTATGCGTGCACATAGTGCCAAAGGGACCAGAATTTTCTAGACGATCAGTGGTATCCTTGTCTTTTATCTTTAGACCCAAATCTATTCTTGATTTAGTCGCAGGCTTGATCAATGTAAACTGCTTCTTCCTTATAATACTCACACTGCCCTTCTTAGGTGTGATAATAATGTCATTACCTAATTTCTTGATTTCATTGATCAATTTATCATAGATAGGAATAAGCGATTCTTTTCCCTTGTATTGATTAGCAACAAGATCATCAGGAATATGATCTTCTTCCTTTGATAGAGATACGATGCTATTAGCAAATCCATGTGTCACTCCGTGCTCTAACTTCAAGTACTTGACCGCTTCACCGTGCTTAGTAAAGGCTTTCTTTTTGAGAATCACTTTCCATTGATCTAATGACTTACCCGTTTTTTCAGGCATGTTGTTGATCATGGTTTGTAATGCTTTGTCCATATTATCTTTACCTTTTATAGTAGTGATTTCGGTAGTGAATGCATGCGGGTTTCTGTAGATTATTTTATCTCACATAACTATTTCGACAAGTGATACATTTCTTGTCTTTACCTTTCTCAATCATTACTTCTAATCTACCCAGCATCAAGCCTGCCCACCCCACTTGATTGATGATCACTTCTTCTCCATTCAGATTTTTGCGTACATCTGGCTCATCCATAAATGTATGGGTATGACCTCCGATGATGATATCTATATCTTTACTATTTTCTGCTAAAGCTGTATCACATGGCTTATCACTTTTATAATTATAACCCATGTGACTGAGGCAAATCACAAGGTCACATTTTTCGTCATTCTTCAAGATATTCGCTACCCGATTAGCATTGGTGATAGGGTCACTATATACAGTATCTTTATACAATGCTTTAGGGACAAGACTATCTAAAGCGATTCCCACACCAAATACACCAACTTTGATTTCACCCTTTTGCCAAATTCGATACTCTTTGGTTTTACCTTTCATTACTGTATTCGAGAAATCATAATTAGCGATCAACATATCAAAATTTGCATGTTGTAATTGCTTCGCTAAACCATCTATGCCGCCATCAAAATCATGATTACCTATCGTAGCTGCATCATAACCCATCTCGGACATTAACTTCATTTCGATCTCACCACCAAAATAATTAAAATAAGGAGTCCCTTGAAAAATGTCTCCAGCATCTAAAAGTAGTACATGCTCTTCTCTCGATCTAATTTTCTTTATCAGTGACGCTCTTCTTGCAGCTCCACCTTGTCCTTCATTTCTTCCACCATCCATAGGAAAAGCTTCTACCCGACTGTGTACATCATTGGTGTGCAGAATCGTTAGTCTCGCAATATTAGGATCGTGTAGCGCCATAAATGGAAATGCGCCACTGCTCATTACTAATGATCCGAGTCCAGCTTTTTGTATGAAGATTCTTCTATTCATGATGTAGAAATTTGGAATTTAGAATTTGGATTTTGCTAGTTTGATTTTAAACCTAAAATATCCTTTTCCCAGTTGGAGCGACAATAGCTTCTGTTGGCGGATTATTTTGAAAATATTCAATGATCAAATCTCTTATCAGTTTATCATTATTTTCTTGTTTCTCTCCTTTAAGAAATGCACACCTGTCACCTCCATTAGCCGTATAATCCGGCATAGCTATTCGATAAGATTTTTTGATGTCGAAAGGCTCACCTTTGATCATTATGTCAATAGCCTTATCGTCCTCTATAGCCATTGATAGATTACTACTTATGGGCCATCCGCCATAATCAGCAATTCTATTGAGCAGCATGAGCGTCTTCTCACCACTCAACCTAAGTACTACTAAGTTGTTATCAAAAGGCATCACTTCATAGATATCTCCTACTGTAAGATCACCCTTGGCAACGGTAGGAACTCTGAGACCACCATAATTTTGGACGGCAAAATCTACATATCCTTCATATTCTATATTCGCGATATTCTGTAGTAAATCAGCAAACCAATTTCCCAAATTAGAATTGGGTTTTGCTTTATTCATATCTTCTGCCACAACTCCTAACACTACATTCATCTCAGCATCCAATTGCGCTTTGTAAGGAGATATCATATCCTTTACCGTCTTATCTTCTTTAGCAGAATACTTATTGACTCTTATATAATCAGTATCGATATCTGCTACATGCACATATTGCTTCTTAGAACATGCACTTAATAATAGTACAGCTATAAATAGGGGAAATAATCTCTTTAAGGCTTTCATATGAATAGTGTTGTGCCGGTTGCAGCTATTAAAGTAATTGCTTGAGCTCTTGTTTGATGGCTGACTTTGCTTGTTCGAGAGGATTCATATTCATACTATTGATGAGTCTATTTGCTCTTTCGACCATCATAGAAGGTGGATCTCCAGCTTGCATACTTTCGGAAGCTTTAGATATGATTTGAATCGTTTGGTCTTTAGCTAAATTGATAATATCCCATAACTTATCCGATACATAGATCTGCTGTGTTAGATTATGTTCATATTCTTGCTGAATAGCGATCATCATTGCCGTTTGAAGTTGTTCTTTAGTGATATCCTTGGTGGCCAATCTATAGGTAAGATTTGGAATAGAGATTCTTTCACAAAGAAGCATTAGTCTTTCGTATGCTTGCAATTTTAAAGGTAAGATATCTTGATTTTGACCTTGACGAAATTTTAAAGATTCCATGGCATATTGATTGTCCATGTATTTCTTCATAATGGTATATATGGTCGCAAAAACGATCAATGCTGGGATTGAGTATTTAAGTATTTCTAAGAATGTTTCCACGTATTTATTTTATGTGATCTTAAAGATTAGCTAAGGTAGTGGATTTGAAACGAATCGATAGATATATTCTATGTCGATTTTAATAAGCATGCGCTCTAAGGTTTTGGATACATGAATGCTCAGTTGTTAAAAGCTTAAAGCACTTTGAATAAATAGTTAGCATCGAAAGCCTACCTTTGCGTGACATAACGAAATTACAATATGAAATTTGACTGCGGAATAGAGATTGGAGATCAGGTAAAGGCTTTATTGTTTGACCTAGATGGTACACTTGTAGATAATATGCAATTACACATTGATGCTTGGGTACAAACTGGCTCACACTTTGGATTACCGATTACGGCAGAAATGATTCAGATCAATGCTGGTATTCCTACTCGACAATTGATCGTAAAGTTGGCTGCGGAAAATGGATGGACTATAGATACTGATGATTTCACTAAGCTTAAGCAATCCACTTATAGAGAAGTGAAAGCGAATGCAGGACCCATCCAAAAAATAGAGCCTATTATTGAAATCGCGAGATATTATCATGGAAAATTACCGATGACAATAGGTACTGGATCTAGTAGGCCAAATGCGATCGCAGCCTTGACAGATGCAGGAATCTTGGATTGGTTTGATATTGTAGTATCCGCCGATGATGTAGACTACCCTAAACCACATGCTGAGGTATGGCTAAAAGGCACTGATTTTATTGGTGTAAATCCAAAAGATTGTCTTGTTTTCGAAGATGGAGAGAAAGGTATGGAAGCAGCCGATGCAGCAGGGATTCCTTGGGTAGATGTGAGGGAGTATTTATAGATGGAGAGATGGAGAAATGGAGAGATGGAGAGATGGAGAGATGGAGAGATGGAGAGATGGAGAGCGACATGGCTCGAGCCAAGCTTTTTCTATGTTTAGAAGCCATTCTATAATAGCGAAGCTAAGTTCTAATTGATCTCTAAGCGAAGCGTGTCTCGATTCTCGGAGGCGTAGCCGTTTCTCGTAGTGACCAAAGGGAACGCTCTCATGAGGCGTAGCCGTTTCTCGAAGTGACCAAAGGGAACGCTCTCGAGAGGCATAGCCGTTTCTCAAAGTGACCAAAGGGAACGCTCTCATGAGGCGTAGCCGTTTCTCGAAGCGACGAAGGAGCGACTCCCCTATTCCAAGTGACACCGTCCTTAGCAACTCTCTAAGAAAAACGTCCTTTTTACAACATTCTACCCTATATTTGTATGAGTATATAGAACTATGCCGAAAAGAAAACGTTATTCGTTATACAAAATTAAAATAGCACACTTATGAGTGAAGTAATAGATAAAGCAGTAAATACATCATCCATCAAACTAACAGACGGAGCGGTAGAACAATTGAAGCGTATTATGAAGGAACAAAATGTACCTGAAGAATATGGCCTTAGAGTGGGTGTAAAAGGTGGTGGATGTAGTGGTTTTAGCTATGTATTAGGATTTGATGTACAAAAAGAAAAGGATACAGTAAGTTATGCTAATGGTATCAAGGTATTCATGGAAAAATCTCATGGCATCTACTTAGTAGGAATGGAAATCGATTGGCTCAATGGATTGAATAATAGAGGTTTCGCCTTTAATAATCCTAATGCATCTGAAAGTTGTGGTTGTGGTACTTCATTTAATGCATAATACCCATCACCAATTCTAAGAAATTATGTAAGTTGAATTCTCACAGAGATCATAAATTAAGGCTGACCTTTGGGTTGGCCTTTTACTTTTATAGAATACAAACAATATCTTCTTCAAGACTATCAAACTAAGAAGTCGAACCGAAAATACGTCATTTAAACAATTCCAACTAATTTTTAAAAATCCCCATAGTACACTTGAAAACAAGGCAATCCAATAGTCTCTCTCCATAGTTCTACCACCTGATCTCGATCATCTAATACCAATTCCACATTATACTTACCGTCGATATTTTCATAATAGAATTCGGATTTTACTACAGAATCCTTTCGGTAATCTCCTTCTTGTCTCATCACTAATGCATCATATTGCACTTCATTTTCTGCCAACCATTTAATAGTTTGAGGCTTATACGCATCAGACCTTCCTGACAATAAAAGTATGGCATATCCTAATCCTTTGTACTGCTTCACCATATTGACCACTGGAATATTAGGCAAATCTTCATCGCACCTTGCCGCATCAAACGGATTTCGTCCATTCATCAAGCAAAGTGTTCCATCCAAATCACAGATTATTGCCTTTGGAAGATCTACTGATTGAACAGCATAATTCATTTTTTTCTTTTGCAACGTTCTATCACTAAAGTCATACGATTTGATCAACTTTTGCAAATTACTATGTTGACGCTTAATTACGTTAATGGGAATATACTTACCTGTTTCTATATTCCGTTTTTCACATCTTTCTACCAATTCTGATAGAGGCACATCGAACAACTTGAAACTAATATCTGCTTTTCCACCAAACTCATGGATAAATGCATTTAAAAACTCTTTGCGCGTATTCGTAGCATCAACAATTACATTGAGTTTTAATTTTATTAATCCATGAATAGTATGGTTTACTATTTTAGTAAGTTGTACCTCTTCATCTTTGGATAAATTTCCATTAGTAAACTGCATTAATCTAAAGTCATCTCTACATACTCTAAACCAGTTATCTTCTGTTCTCACATGATATTTTGCATAAGTAGACTTTCCTGATCCAGGCGCACCTACTAATATTAATATTTTTGGATTATTTTTTCTCATCTGCCTTTATACTTTCTTTTACAATCTTGGATCCAATTGACTTCCTATAGATTCTCTTTGGATACGATCATACATTTTATTTTTATAATAATAGTTGCCCTCTTGAATGCTGGCGTAAGGGATCTTAAGCAACTCCCAATTCTGCATCCAATCATTAACAGAACAATCTAATTTTCTTTTGATACTCCTCTTTTTTAAATATCGAGGAAATTCTTCCATAAACTTCACCCCATAGATCATTGTCAAATAATCGTCATTCCTAACTTTGAGTGCAGGAGCGATATCTTTTTGAAATGCCACTCTTGGCTTCACCATTATACCTTCTTCCATATTACTCGTGAGTGTCAAAAACCATTCTTTTACTTCAATAGCCTTCGCTTCCAATTGTGCATCGTTGTGTATTTCAAAATGCATAAACACATCATCATTAATACCTCCATAACTTAGATTATCATTTACTATTTCTTCTGATCCATCTTTAGCTACTTTCTTCAATATATTAAATGGCTTAAAGTGCAATGCTCCTTCCTTACCATAATGTCCAATTTGTTTATTGTACATCTTGATACTCTTATCATATGCCTCTAAATCCAAAACTTTGAATTTACTTAACCCAGTATACTGTCTGATAATATGTGTTTTATATTTTCGCTTTGTTTCCTTCACATCACCATTGCCATATACTTTTAAAAAATCATTGTAGGCTATACTACTTTTCACTCTTTCGACCTTATCATAAAGATTAGATTGTCTGAGATAGTCACTGTGCGTTTCGTGAGCCTCTACATAACCATTGAAATCATTTAAAATCAAACTCTTTCCTAACACGCTCCATGGCATCATTTCAGCTTGTATGATAACTACATCGTATACTGACCAATCAAACTTAGCATGAATACCATTGCAGGCACCAATGGCCTCTTTCATATCTATATGATCGACCTTATACCCATTTCTACTAATGAAATATGTTTGGGTGATATCTGCGTGTAAATAAATATCACAATAAGAACCCATATATTTCTTTTGAACCACAAGCTCTTTTACTCCACGTTCATAGTAATATTCTAAAGCACGACGCACACTTTCTATTTCATTATCATCCATAGACTTAGGTGCAGGAGATATAGTAGGCGAAAAAGCATTTACTCTATCTATTGCAAGCCTCTCTATTCTATCTTTCAATTTATTTTTCTCGATATTCATTGTCTTTCTATTTATTCGATATAATAGCAACTTGCGTAGGCTGCACTCCATTCAATGTATCTCCAATATGATCATACGCTACTTTGTATTCATTAAGATCACAAATACAGTCATCTATAAAATCCATGAATTCTTTATGGGTAAATTCAAAGTCATGATCATCATGCCTACTACCTGCATCATCACTGTAGTATTTATTAAATTCCACATTAGGTGTCGTAATAATTAATTGATTCATCTTAAATCTTAATGCTTTTCTTACCAATAATTTCGCATTTTCGATCGTATTGTGTTCGATCACTTCCGTGAGAATAATATTGTAACTAGGTTTTGTGTCTACTTGATTGAGATCAGTATAAAACTCGAGCGCATTGGTCTTATATCTATTCGCAATTTGTATAGCCATAGCTTCAAATTTTTCTTCTTCGTCCACTGCTATGTATGACTGAAAAAATCCCTTTCGTATCATACTCTTGAAATACAAAAACTCTCCGCATCCTATATCCAATATAGGCAACGAAGTATCTATTCGATCTACGATGTATTTTATTCTAGCTTGATGCGTATTATAGTAAGTCAAAGAAGCCTGTATTCCTGATTCTTGAAGGTATGCCTCGAACATAGGTTTTACCTCCAAGAATTGACTCTCCGCCTTCACAGTTCTCTTGATAAATAAGTAGAATACGAAGTACGGTACATTTTTAATATTGGTGAGTATCCTAGCGTACTTCCTAGCGAAGGCATCATCTATATAAGTAAAAATTCCATACCTATTTGTGATATGCGTAAACACAGATACTACGCTTAATATATTCAACGCTTCAAAAACGTTTTCTGCCTTAATCTTCAATCTATAGTTATGCCCCACTTTGTTCGTTACAGATACTTGTGGCAAATATTTACTTAGCAAAAATGCATCACCATTAACCCATCCTGAATGGATATAAAAAGTAGGGATTTCTATTTCGCAAATTCGATTATCGATTTCGCTGTAAGTCTTTTCCAACCACGTAATATCCTTGACCCAATATTCTTCCTTGCTCTTGGTCAAATGGGGAAACAATTCCGAAAGTATATCCAAAACAACTAACGGAGAGCAATAGCTTTGATAATCTATCGCATTACTGTCGTCAGGCATGTAACTATTTCTCGTATCCTGAAATAGCACATCATAGTGATTTGCGTCT
>CALBEE010000115.1 GCA_937927575.1 uncultured Saprospiraceae bacterium
GTCAGAACAAAAAAAGAATAGACTCAAGGGAGTAACACCCTTTCTTGTCGGTTTTCTCATATTAGCAGCGGCCTACTTTGGCATGCGAAAAGTATTTACAAAAAAAGCCAACTCCAAAGATTTTCACATAGTACAAGTTGAGAAAGGAGACATAAGACAAACCTTGTCAGCAGCCGGGACTGTAGTGGCAGCTTCTGAAAGAGTTATCAATGCACCAGTCTCAACCGAAATCGAAGATGTGCTAATCTCAACTGGTACAGCGGTACAAAATGGAGATCTAATCCTAAAGTTAGATCAAGAATATACACAACTAGAGTATGACAGACTTAATGACGAATTGTCTTTGCGCCGGAATAACATTGATAAATTAAAATTGCAGTTCGATAAAGATCTACGCGACATCGATTATCAAGATCAAATCAAAGCATTACAGCTATCGGAACTCAAAGCGCAACTCAGTGATCAAGAAAGGCTCTTAAATATAGGTGGAGCTACCGCAGAAGATGTCGAAGCTGCTAATTTAAAACTAAGCATAGCTAAGATAGAGAAGAAAGTTTTAGAGAATGAATTGTCTTTCAAAAGATCAGTGAATGCAACCGACAAAAATAATCTGCAACTTGAATATGATATCCAAGTAAAACGCCTCAAAGAGCTTAAGCGCAAATTAAGCGAGACACAAGTAAAATCACCACAAAACGGAGTGATCACATGGATCAATGAAGATATAGGCAAGACAGTAGCCGAAGGAGAACCACTTGTAAAAATTGCTAATCTAGATAAGTTTAAAGTAGAGGCTACAACTTCCGATCGCAACAGTGAAAAACTACAACTTGGATTACCTGTAGAAGTACGAATAGGAAAAGATAGACTAGCTGGTACGATAGATCGTATACTTCCAGAAATTGTTAATAATACCGTTCGATTTTTTATAGCTCTAGAAGAAAATGATCATCCATCATTAAGGCCTAGTCTTAGAACAGAAATCTATGTTATTCAAAGTGAAAAGAAAGATGTCCTTAGAGCAAAAAGAGGTACTGGACTAAAAGGTACCAAGACACAATTCCTTTACGCCGTAAATGGAAATCAAGCCACTAAGGTAAGAGTCACGAAAGGGCTTATAAGTTCTGAGTACTTTGAAATTACCGCAGGACTAAATGAAGGCGATAAAGTAATAGTATCAGAAACTGAAGATTTCGATCATATGGATTCATTCATCATTGAAAAATCGAAATAATGAAAAAGATACTCAAAACAATATTTACAGTCCTACTGATTATAGCTGCACATTTGGTTCAGGCACAATCGACTATTTCTCTATCAGAAATACTGCAACAGGTCCAAGAAAATAGCTTTGCAATTCAATCTGCTAAGACAGACGTTGCTATAGCCGAAGAAGGAAATAAATTTTATAAAAGTCTTCTAAAACCTTCTGTAACCTTGTTCGCTAATCTTCCAAATTTTAGCAAAACTTCTTCACCAATTGTACAACCCAATGGAACAATTGCATTTCAATCTATTAGGCAGGCGAATAGTTCGTTATCATTATTCGCTACTCAAGCGATCACCAAAACAGGAGGAACATTATTTCTAAATACTGATCTTCAGAGATTTGATGATCTCACTTCAGAATTTAGAACTTATAATGGTATTCCAATCAGACTAGGAATTAGTCAACCATTATTTGGATTTAATCCTTGGAAATATGATAATGAAATTCAACCTCTCCTCATAGAGGAAGCCAAAAAGAACTACAATACTGCCATTGAATCAGCAATGAGTGATGCAACGAGTCTCTACTTCGATATTCTTATCGCAAATCAAAATCTTGAGATTGCCAGAACGAATGAAAGAGTGAATGAAGATCTTCTTCGAATTACAGAGGAGAGATTGACATTAGGAAAAGTAAGTAAAGATGAAAAGCTACAATTAGAAATCGAACTTAATAACGCGAGACTTTCTGTATCTCAAGCCAATAACGAACTAGAACAGGCAAAAGCAAGACTCAATACATTTCTTGGCCAATCTAATAGTGCAATTGAAATCTACTCTGAACCTAATTTGCTAGCAGAAAGGAAAATAGATTACGAACAATTACGCAATAGCTATCAGAAGAACAGGCCAGAAATTACTGCGTACCAAAGATCATTAGCCGAATCTAAAAGAGATATCGCAGAAACTAAAGCTAATTTTGGATTTCAAGCTAATATAAACGCTTCTATAGGTCTTGCAAGAGGATCTGAAACGCCAAGTGAAATATATAGCGATCCTTTTGACGAACAGCAATTCAACATCACTTTACAAGTACCCCTACTAGATTGGGGAAAACGCAAATCAGCTGTTGCACAGGCCAAGTTACGTCAAGATAATTTAACTGCTAGCTACGACCAACAAATACTTACTCTGGAAAATAATATCAATCAACTTGCTTTGGCTTTTGAAAGACTACAAAAAGATATAAGTCTACTCAAAGAAATCATGGAGAAATCGGACGAAAGATTTACTATTTCTAATGAGCGATATGTACTCGGAAACATTTCCATTACAAACCTAACGCTTGCACAAAGAGAGAAAGATCAAGCTAAAAGAAATTATATCAATGCACTAAAATCCTACTGGGTATCATATTATCAATTAAGATTATTTACTGGATATGATATCGTCACTCAATCAGACATTACTTATGAATAAAAGCATGATTCTTAGAACAGTTACTATTTCTCCGCAAGGTCGAAATCTCCAAGCGAGAAAAAAACCATCCTTCGACTGCGCTCAGGATGACAGTTCGACTGCGCTCAGGATGACAGTTCGACTCCGTTCAGGATGACAGCTCGACTCCGCTCAGGATGACAGTTAGACTCCGCTCAGGATGACAGTGCGACTCCGCTCAGGATGACAGTGCGACTGCGCTCAGGATGACAGTGCGACTCCGATCAGGATGACAGTGCGACTCTGATAAAGATGACAGTTCGATTCCGCACAGGATGACAGTTCGACAATACTTAAAATAAACAAAAAAAAATACTCATCATCAAATTATACCATTATGATTAAACTTGATAACATCAGCAAAATCTACAGAACAAAAACTATTGAAACTACTGCACTCAATGAAATAGACCTACATGTACCTAAAGGAGAATTTTTAAGCATTATGGGACCATCAGGATGTGGGAAATCTACACTACTTAATATTATGGGATTATTAGACCTTCCTAGCTCAGGAAATATTTTAGTAGATGGACAATCGCTGAAAAACTTTAATGGTAAACAATTAGCAAAATTCAGAAATGAGAAATTGGGCTTTATATTTCAATCTTTCCATCTCATTCCAGACCTAAGTGTAATTGATAATGTAGAATTACCATTGTTATACAGAAGTATTTCTGCAAAAGAGAGAAGGTCTTTAGCAGCAGCAGCATTAGAGGCTGTAGGACTAGCGAATAGAAAATCTCACTTTCCTAATCAATTATCAGGAGGACAAAAACAAAGAGTTGCAATCGCTAGAGCTATAGTCGGCAAACCAGATATTATACTTGCTGATGAGCCAACAGGAAACTTGGATAGCGTAATGGGAGATGAAGTTATGGACATACTGATCAGACTCAATAGAGAGAATAAAACTACAATCGTAATGGTAACTCATGATGAGCGTATGGCCAAAAAAACTGATAGACTTGTACGATTATATGATGGTACGCAAGTGGCCTAATTAAGTTTAAGCTTAAGAATACAATTTAAGATTAAACCCAAAAATAAAAACAACATGATAAGTAATTATATAAAATTAGCATGGAGAGTACTCGGAAGAAGAAAATTCTTTACTTTCATCTCACTCTTTGGTATCAGTTTCACTCTGGGAATATTAATGGTAATCTTCTCTTTTCTTCAAGGTGAACTTGGAAACAATGCTCCTAATTCCAACAAAGATGATCTCATCCTCATAGAGACGCTTAGATTACAACGCATATACTATGATACGATCCCAGTGGTAGATACTGTAATGCTCAATGGTCAAGAAATTTTTGACACCACTATGGAAACCAGAAGGAGAGGTGCAAGTAGATGGAATAGTAGTATGAATAATGGTATAGCAGAAGAATTTTTACAAGATCTCCCATCTGCTGAAAACGTAACCATCTTTAATGGAGACACTCAACATGATGTATATGTTAATGGTATAAAATTGACATTACAAACATTGTATTCAGATGCCAACTACTGGCAAGTGTTTGATCATCAAATCATAGAAGGAAGAACCTTCGATGATACTGACATGGAAAATGTGGCACAAGTCACAGTAATATCTACCAAAACTGCCCAAGAATATTTTGGAACAACTGACAACATAGTCGATAGAGAGCTTCTACTTGATGGCACCAATTTTAAGGTCATCGGAATGTATCAAGACAAAAGTAAAATCATTCCATTTATATCGCCAGATTTAGTCATTCCTTATAGTAACATGACCTTAGCTAATCAAGATAGTTATTATCATGGATACTTTACTACGGTAATACAAAAGAGAAGTGACGTTGAACCTGATGTTGTAAAAAATGAAATCCTCACCGCTGCTACTATGATTCCTATGGATCATCCAAGTAAGCCTGAGGGATATAATGAAGTAATCTTGATGGCAAAGACTTACAATGAAATGTATGCTCAAGGAATATACAGTGATGATGACGCCTCCAAAAGTCTTAATATAATGAAATGGGTACTGTTAGGACTGTTGACTTTTTTCATCGTCCTACCTACTCTCAATTTGATCAATCTCAATGTGAGTAGAATAATGGAAAGATCCTCAGAAATAGGCGTCAGAAAAGCATTTGGTGCACATCAAGGAAATATCATTTTTCAATTTATAATCGAGAATATCATTCAAACAATTCTTGGAGGAATACTAGGATTAGGGATTGCAATTGTGCTTATGAAATTCATCAATACGAGTGGATTTTTAGGTACGAACACAATGGTATTCAACACGAAATTCTTCATCTACAGCTTCTTACTTACAATTGTATTTGGAGTAGTATCAGGGTTTCTACCTGCATATCGAATGTCGAAACTAAATATTGTTAACGCCCTAAAAGAAAATAAGATATGATCAAGCATATATTAAAATTGATTTGGAATAAAAAGAGGTCAAACGCATTAATGATCATTGAAATATTATTAGCGTTTGTAGTACTCTTCTTTGTATTGGCATATATGTTTTTCAACATAGATAAAACTTCTCAACCACTTGGTTTTGAAACTACTGATAGATGGATGATCAACTTAGATGACATAAGTGCCAAAGATTCTTTAGATGCATTAACTACGATGCAAAACTTAAAGAGAAATTTACTGGCCGAAGAAGAAATAGAAAGTGTTTCATTTACTGAAAGTATTGCACCGTTTTCTAACAATCAATGGAATGACGGCACTGATGAGGCTGGCTTTCCTATGCGAGCAAGAGTTGTACCTGCAGACACCGAATTCGGAGCACTAATGAATATGAATCTAGTAGAAGGAAGATGGTTCACTGAAGAAGATAATGATGCAGTTATAAGACCTATGATTGTCAATAAGAATTTCGTTGATGCATACTACCCTAACCAATCAATGATAGATAGTGTTATTCTGTTTCACGGTGAACGCCGACTTATTGGTGTAGTAGAAGAGTACCGATACGGTGGTGAATTTGAAGAAGCACATAATGTTAGATTTGACCCTGAAGTCTATACCGATCTCATGTCTAATGCAATTATCAAATTAAAGCCAGGCACAACAATGGCTTACGCTGAAAAATTATCGAACTTAGTGAATACTACTACAAAAACAACAGGCAGTATTATACAATCATTAGATAAAAGGAAAAAAGAATCAAGTGAGGATAGCTGGTTACTTTTGTATGCACTGATGGGTGTATGTATATTCTTGTGTCTCAATGTAGCTTTAGGCCT
>CALBEE010000116.1 GCA_937927575.1 uncultured Saprospiraceae bacterium
ATTCTCTTTTGCGATTCTGGACTTAGACCTTCTTTTATGATATCAATATATTGATCAAGTATCTTTACTTCTTCAGGGAGCACTGGAGCGCCATAGTCGCCTTCCCAGCAGCATGCACCTTTACAAGCCGTTAGATTACAAACGAATTTTTTTTCAACGATATCATCTGCAACTAATACATCATCTATGGCTATCATATAATTGGCCTTCTGTTAGGTGAAACAAAATATAAATCTAGTGTAAAAATAAAGGAAGAATCGAAAGGATGTCTACGAATTGTAATATCGAAGGATTTGATAAAAGTGGTAGTATTTCCATTTTTCAACTACTTATACATAGGACTTTTTATCATGTAATTGATCTTGATGAATAATTCGATTTTTATTGCATTTAGGACTTAATTAAACAATCACTTACTTCCATTTATTAGATAATGGTAATATTTTGCAGAAAATTTAAAATACCCACATTTAATGGACATGTTAAAACAGAAGTTTTTTGAGAAAGCAAGTGCTCAGAAGGCGGAAATAAAAGCCTTGCTAAAAGAACACGGATCGAAGGTCGTAGGCGAAGTAACTCTCAAACAGACATTCGGAGGAATGCGAGGAGTTAAAAGTATGGTTTGGGATGCTTCTAATTTGGATGCCACCGAAGGTATCAGATTCAGAGGTTATAATATACCACAGCTAAGAGAGCTACTACCCAAAGTGGATGGGGGGAAAGAACCTCTTCCAGAAGGCTTGTTTTGGTTAATGTTAGTGGGAGAAGTGCCTACTAAAGAGCAGGTAAATTGGTTGAGTGACGAATGGGAGAAAAGAGCAAGTGTTCCAGAACATACCTTTAAGGCGCTAGAAGCATTATCTCCTGATACACATCCGATGACTCAGTTTAGTATAGCCGTGTTGTCTATGCAGACAGAAAGCGTATTTGCTAAGAGATATGCAGAGGGAATGAGTAAGCACGATTATTGGGATGCAGCTTATGAAGATACTATGAATTTGGTGGCCAAACTACCAAGAGTAGCGGCATACATATATAGACGTACTTATCACAATGGTGATCATATCGAACCGAGGACAGATCTAGATTGGGCAGGAAATTATGCCCATATGTTGGGTATAGACTCTGAGGATTTTAAATCCCTTATGAGATTATACTTGACTATTCACGCTGATCACGAAGGTGGTAATGCATCAGCCCATACTGTACATTTAGTTGGTTCTACTTTAAGTGATGCTTACTACGCACTTTCAGGAGGATTAAATTCTCTAGCTGGGCCATTGCACGGTTTGGCAAATCAAGAAGTGATAAAGTGGATTTTTGAATTGGTAGAGAAAATTGGTACTACTAAACCGACAAAAGAGCAAATCGCTCAATACGTACAGGATACTTTAGATTCAGGAAAAGTAATTCCCGGTTATGGTCATGCAGTTTTACGTCAGCCAGACCCAAGATTTACTGCGCAGAGAGAATTTGCCAAGGAATATATTAAGGATGACGACTATGTAAATATTGTTTGGAATCTCTTCGAAGTAGTACCTGATATTTTAGGTGCTTTGGGTAAAGTAAAGAATCCATGGCCCAATGTAGATGCGCACTCAGGTGCCTTGTTAGTGCATTATGGTCTTAAAGAATACAGCTATTACACGGTACTATTTGGTGTAAGTAGAGCTTTAGGCGTATTAGCCAATGGCTGCTGGAGTCGAGCAATGGGATATCCTCTAGAACGACCAAAATCAGTAACTTCTGATTGGGTGAGGGATTTTGTTAAGTCTGAGAGCTAAATTGTAAAAGCAGACTTAGAGACTCTTGAAAAATTATAAATCTTAATAAGTATAAATTAATATGAATCATCCAGAAAATCTGAAATATACTAAGGAGCACGAATGGGTTAAAGTAGAAGGAGATGATGTAGCAGTAATTGGTATTACCGATTTTGCTCAATCCGAATTAGGAGAATTAGTATATGTGGAAGTAGATACTGTAGGGGACTCTATCGATAAAGATGAAGTATTTGGTACGGTGGAAGCTGTGAAGACTACATCTGATTTATTTATGCCAGTGTCTGGTGAAGTATTAGAGTTTAACTCTGAACTTGATGAAGCGGAGGGTGATAACCCAGGTCTTATTAATGAAGATCCTTACGAAGGTGGATGGATAGTGAAAATTAAGATGTCGGATACCTCGGAGCTTGACGAATTGTTAGATCATGAAGCATATTTGGCGTTAATTGGATAATATTATCTGTTTACACACCATTTTCTATTATTGCTGCATCTATAACACAAGAACCTATTCAGATGAATAAATTATTACATCTGATCGTTCCTATAAGTGCAACGATAGTGACGATTATCGGATCTAGTTTGTCCGGTGCTAGAGCTAAAGAGCTTTTGCCGTTCGATCTGTTCAGTCAAGATAAATTATTGCATTTTGGATGTTATTTCGTTTTGACATTTTTGTGGGCATACGGACTATATCAAATACAGAATAAACGTCCAGTAATCATAGCTATGATAATAGCTACCATTGTGGGCATCATTATGGAGACTTGCCAATTTTTATTTTTCGAAGGAAGAGTCTTTGAGATTCTAGATATAATTGCTAATATTAGTGGCTCTTTAATAGGAGCACTTGTTTTTATAAAATTTATTAAATAACAAATCATGTTTGGAGATTTATCACTAAATGGTCAAATGACAGGAATAGCAATGTTCGCTTTGCTTGCTTTGACTTTGGGTATCATCTTCTTTCTACGAAACAGATACAAAAATTCAGATCCAGAATTGCTTAAAGAGAAGTATGCTGGAAATGAAGGAGGATCTGTAGCTTCTCGTAATAAGTATCCAGAAGTAAATGCGTTCGATCTTTCCTCCACGTTTTGGGGATATGGTTTAGCTACTGCATTGGCTGTAACGGTACTTGGCTTTAGTTGGACTAAGTACGAGAAACCTGTCTATGTACCAGACGACGCTCTGTTTATAGATGAAGAGATAGAAGTAGAGCCGCCACGTACAGCAGAACCACCACCGCCACCGCCACCGCCACCACCGCCGGTGATAGAGGAAGTACCGGAAGAAGAAATTCTTGAAGAAGACGAACCTGAGTTCGTTGATCAAGATGTGGAGGAAGAAACTGTAATTGAAGAGCCAGAAGTGGTAGAGGAAGCTCCACCGCCACCGCCACCACCGCCACCGCCACCGCCACCAGTAGAAGATGAAATCTTCAAAGTAGTAGAGCAAATGCCGAGATTCCCAGGATGTGAGGATATGGCAGGGTCTGCGGATGAAAAGAAGAAATGTGCTGATGATAAAATGCTTCAGTATATCTACAAAAACCTGAAGTATCCAGCCATAGCTAGAGAAAACGGTATTGAAGGTAGAGCAATCTTACAGTTCGTGGTAGAAAAAGATGGATCTGTTTCTGAAGTGAATATAGTGAGGGATCCAGGTGCAGGTACAGGTGATGCTGCCAAAAAAGTCATTATGAGTATGAACAGCATGCCTCAGAAATGGACTCCTGGAAAACAAAGAGGAAGACCAGTGAAAGTATTATTTACGCTTCCTGTGAAATTCGAACTTCAAGGATAATATATCCTTAAAAATATTTATAAAAGGTCATTCGATTTGTTTCGGATGGCCTTTTTTGGTTTATATCCGAGAAGGGATTATTGCTCACTATGAATGTTAAGAAGTAGAGATATGTGCGAAATTTGACCAAGAAAACTGCTTTTGAAAGCATGTTGTTGAAAACAAATTATAAAAAAATGTAATATGTATATACTTGATAATACATATTATTTTATATTTGCAGATGATATATTGTATAACCGTGAATAACAGCGAGTTATATAAAATGTATCGAATCGACTAAGAACCCTACATAGCAGTACCGTGAGAAAGTACTGTCTTGCCCTGAGAGTGAATAGGTAGAATCTATTGTGATTTAGCAATTAGATAACTATTTACTAGTGATTTATATAACAAAGGTCAAAATGAGAGAACTAAGACTTACTCAAGCACATGCTTGTGTTAAACCAATTATGGTATTAACATGCAGCATATTATTTACTATTATTACATCTATAGGAGTTTTTGCTCAATGTGATCCGGAAGATGGATCAATTGTAGGTAATGCATTTATGGATACTCAACTAGACGGTACCTATGGTGCTTCGGAGAGTGGGGTAGCCAATGTAATGGTTACTGCATATGATGCAAATGGAATATCACTCGGTTTTGCTATGACGGCAAACGATGGTACCTATACGATCAGTAATCTTACAGATGGGGAAAAGGTATCATTGCAATTTTCATTTGCAAATACGTTGACGCCAGGAATACTGGGTCCAGATAATGGATCTACAGTACAGTATACGACTGTGCCTAGTTGTAATAATAATATAGGACTGGTAGATTTAAATAATACCTGCGGAACAAACCCAGAAGTATTACTTACTTGTTTTTCACAAGGAGAGTACGATGGGACCAACGCAGGATTAGAAACGATACTCGGAATAGAGCATAATTTTACTAATGCTTCTACACCTACTGTCTATGCTAGAGCCGAAGAAACAGGATCTGTTTGGGGCTTGGCTTGGAAAAATACAACGGGTGATATCTTTAGTTCAGCATTTGTAAAGCAGTATTCAGGACTGAAAGATGGTCCTGGAGCGGTTTACAAAACATCTAATGATGGAACAGGATGGAGCACTACGCTATTCGCAGATCTTAGTACGCTAGGCGTCAACGTAGCACCTTTAGTAAGTACCGATGTGTTTGATTGTGACTATGGAGCGCAAGCGGGTAAATATGGATTAGGTTCGATTGTACTATCACCTGATGAGGAGTGGTTATATACTATTAACTTAAGTGATAACACATTAGTTAAATTTTCATCTACTAATCCAAGAGCAAGTACAACTACTATTACTGCAATACCAGATCCAGGATGTGGAAATGGAGACAATAGAGCATTTGCTTTGGTATTTAAGGGAGATGATCTTTACGTAGGTACAACTTGTACGGCTGAGACTTCTTATCTTAATGGAGGTCTTCCTGCGGATTTAGAGCAAGAAAGTGCAGCGAATGTATTTAAGTATACTCCAGAAACTGACACTTGGAATTTAGAATTTACAACTAATTATATAAAAGGATATTGGAGAGATGATTTTGCGGATTCTTATAAGACTATTCACTGGCTTACGGATTTAGATTTTACTGATGATGGCAATATGTTGATCTCTCTCTCAGATCGTGTAGGGCATAGATTCTGTAATCCTGCAGCAAGAATAGATGGTCAAAGTCCAGATTTATTATACGTTTATAAAGATCAAAATGGAGATTGGCAATTAGAAAATAATGGACAAATAGAAAGATTAACAGATACTGGTTGGGAAATCGCTGAAGGTTCTGGTAAAGATAACGGTGAAGGTCCAGGAAATGGAGAATTCTTCGCTTATGATCACTGGCTTACCGACCCTGGCTATCATGATGAAACAGCCCTTGGAAGTATAGTAGTGCTCCCAGGATCTAACTCAGTTGTAGCCATGGTATATGATCCTATCATTGATTCATATTCAGGTGGAATGCATAGATACAGCACAGTAGACGGAAGTAAAATATCTGCCAAGCAATTGTATACAAGAGATATCACTGCTAATTTAGGTAAGGCTACTGGTTTTGGAAATCTTGTTATAAGATGTGGTGAAAGTCCTCTTGAGATTGGAAACTATGTATGGTATGACGATAATAATAATAGTGTTCAAGATGCTAATGAAAATGGTTTTCCTGGTTTAGAATTACAATTATTAGATGAGCAATGCAATGTAATAGGAACCACAACTACTGACGTAAGAGGTTATTATACTTTTAATATCAATAATGTAGATAGAGACCAAGATGGAGTATTCGATGGATTACTACCTAACACAAATTATTATGTGAAAGTGGGATCTGAAATAGATGCTACAGGTACCTATTATACTATCGGTGGAGATCAATATTTCGTTTGTAATGATGGGTCAAATGATTCTAATATGACGAATTGTGATATCAATATGATCGAAGGTGTTTGTGATGATCAACCTGTTATAGAAGTGGCGACTGGTGCATTTGGAGAAAATGATCATACATTTGATATTGGACTTTATACACCACAGATATTGGATTTAGCCTTAATGAAAGAGCTTTTGAGTCCAATGACTGTAAAGTATGGTTCGTTAGTAGATTATAAAATCACAGTATTTAATCAAGGTGAAAAAGTAGCGAAGTCAGTAAGCATAACTGATTATTTAAATTCAGCATATTCTTTTGCATCCGATGATAATCCAGGATGGACTTTAAATAACGATATGGTTACCTATAAGCATACAGGTGATCTGGCTCCAGGAGAGAAAATATCATTTTATCTAAGGTTACAAGTGTCAGACTATGTCATGGCTAGCGAATTATTAAACTTTGCCGAAATAAGTGGTGCGGTTGATAATAACGGTCCAGTAAGTAACGATATGGATTCTGTTTTTGATGAAATAATGGATAATGATAATGGGGGAGTATATAATTCTGAAACAGATAATGAAGTAGGAGATTCAGGTGTGAACGATGAGGATGACCACGATGTGGCAGGACCTAGAATATTTGATTTAGCGCTCAAGATTGAGCATAAAGATGAACAGGATTTTTACAGATCAGGCGAGCGTGTAGATTTTGTAATTTCGGTCTATAACCAAGGACTGATAGATGCTGAAACATTTGGTTTAATTAATTTTATTCCTGATGGTTTAGAGTTTTTGGAAGCCGAACATGCATGGATTCAGAATGGATCTGAGCTCACTTTTAAGGATAACGATGGAATAGTAGCGGGTACTAAAAAGACCTACTGTTTATCTTTCACTATTGCAGAAGATGTTGGAGCTCAAGAAGAATTAGTTAATTATGCCGAAATATCAAGTAATACAATTGAAGGTGGAGAAGTTCCTATAGATTACGATAGCACACCAGATATGGTTTTTGGTAATGACGAAGGCGGAAATATCAGAACCAGCAATGATAATACGGTATCTGATCATGGTGAGGTGGACGAAGATGATTCGGATCCTGTAGCCGTAAGATTGAGATATACAGATCTTGCTTTGCGTAAGACGGGAATCAGCGAAATCGCAACACCAGGAGAACTAGTTACTTTCAAAATAGAAGTAATAAATCAAGGTACAGAAACTGTTGGAAGTTTTGAAGTAGTAGATTATTTTCCATCAGTATTAACTTTAGAGGATGAAAACTGGACTTTATCTGGAGAGGATAAAGCTTTCATTACAGTAGATCTAGAGAATGGTCTAGCGCAAGGAGAAAGCTATCCATTATTCGTAAACTTTAGAGTTAAAGATAACGGTGATAAAAAACCATTTGTAAACTATGCAGAGATATTTAAAGCATACGATACTGAAGGTGAAGATATATCTAATCTGGATGTAGATTCTACTCCAGATCAAACGAGAGACAACGATAATGGTGGTGATGCAAATGGATTAACAGATGATAAAATTGATCTAGCACAAAGTATTGATGAAGATGATCAAGATCCTGCTATGATGCAGTTTATATCTGGAGAATTTAGTAGTCAGTGTTTATGTATTGCACCTGATTCACGTCAATTCGGTAATGAAATATTAATTACAGCTCCTGTTGGACAGACATGGTATATTGATCAGACTGTTGGCCTGAATGATTTTATGTTTAATGGAACGGATTATAGCATAATGCCTTATGTCTCTGGAATTGACGGGCATAATTTGTTGGAAATTCAAATTTCAGCAGATGAATCTCAGTATTATTTCCCTGCAGTTAGTGAAGATGGACAGGCTTTCCAAATCACATTTAGAAATGAAAATGATGACGCGGTTACTCTACAAGGAGGCCCTTGTAATAATGAGTTGATTATAGTAGACGGCGACTTCTCTCTTTGTGAAGGAGCTACTGAGATTTATACAGTACTGAATGCAACACCAGGCGAAACTTATGAATTTGAATTAGCTGAGGGAGGTACAATTATAGATGCTACTAACACCTCAGTGACTATTGAATGGGATAATACCACAGGTGGTCCTTATGAATTGATAGCTAGAAATACATCTACTGGACCTTTTAATGGATCCCTAGGTAATGCCAACTGCCAAACTGCAACATTAGTGGGTGGAGTTGGTGTAACTGTCGGTCAATCAGATGGTCCAATGACATGTATCGGTGACATTAATATTTCACTGAATCAAAATTGTGAATTATTAGTTAGACCACAAACCATAGCGGCAGGCCCTCTTGATCCATTAGCACCATATAGCGTAATGCTTACTATGCCTGACGGAACAGTAGTACCAAATAATTTACTTACAGAAGAACATATAGGAATCGAAATTACCGCTAAATTAATAGAAGGTTGTGGTGGAAATTCTTGTTGGGCAACTATTACCGTAGAGGACAAATTACCTCCAGTATTGTACTGTGAAGACACTGAGATCGTATGTTATAACTATGACAACTATCAAGGCCCTATTGCGATAGATGCATGTGAAGGAAATGTAGAAGCATATCAAGTAGGAGCAGAGCAAATATTTGTGTACGACTGCCACCCAGAATTTGTAAGAAAAGTAACAAGACAATACCAAGCAGAAGATAGTAAAGGCAATGTGTCAGATATGTGTACGATTGAGATTTTCGTTAAGAAAATTGATATTGATGACATCGTATATCCGGCTGATATTATCGGTGATGATGCATTTGCTTGTGATGAAGTAGAGCTTAATGCTGATGGTTTCCCAACATTGGAATCTACCGGTGTACCTACTATAAATGGCGAACCATTACTTCCTGGAATTACGCCATTATGTAATATCGCTATGGATTACAATGACAGACTCGTAGGTCCAATAGGATGTACTACGAAAGTGATGAGAGAATTTAGATTGGTATACAACACATGCAGTTTTGTTGATAATAGTGGAGTAATTGATAGTATACCTATGACTCAAGTATTTAAGTATACACAGACCATAGAATTAGAAGATAATAACCCACCTGTATTTGTACAGATGGATGATATAACGGTATCTGCAGGATCAGGAGATTGTGAAGCTTCGGTATTTTTACCAGAGCCACAAGTAAGTGATGCGTGTGCAGATGAAATTGAAATCGATATTAGATATCCAGGAGGATTTGCGAATGATCAATCTTCGACATTTGTACTTCTAGATGCAGGAACTAGCGAAGTAACTTACTATGCATATGATGAGTGTGGCAATCTTGATTCTATGAAAGTCAATGTGACGGTTATGGATATGACTGCTCCAGTTGTAGTTTGTGATGTACCGACTGCCTTAGGAATTAATTCTGATGGTATCGGTTACGCCTATGCTTCGACTTTTGATGACGGAAGTTCTGATGCTTGCGGTATTGATTACATGCAAGTAAGAAGATTAGATGCTGGTGCGAGCTGTGGACCAGAGTCTACTACATTTGGTGATTTTGTAGTGTTCTGCTGTGAAGATGTAGGAAACGATGTAATGGTAGAATTATTGGTTGTGGATTTTGCAGGAAACGAAAACAGTTGTATGGTTTCTGTAAATGTCCAAGATAAATTCCCTCCAGCAATTTCATGTCCTGCTGATGTAACAGTAGCTTGTAGTACACCATTTGATCTAGATGATTTAGATGAATATGGAACACCGGTAGCAACAGATGCATGTATGGTCGAAATAGAAGAAACGGCAACATACGCTCCGGCTAACGCATGCGGAGAAGGTGTGATCACTCGTACTTTTGTAGCTTCTGATAATAATGGTAGTGCAACATGTATGCAAACTATAACATTAGTAAACGATGCACCTTTCGCCTTAGGAGATATAATGTTCCCTCCAAATTATGATACTGAAATTTGTGCTCCAGAAGCCTTAGAACCAGATCAGTTGGAGGCACCATTTAATGCACCTATTCTGAATGCAGATGCTTGTGATATGGTATCCGCAACACACTCCGATGAAATTTTCGATTTCTCTGGAGATAATGCTTGTTATAAAATATATAGAACATGGACAGTAATTAACTGGTGTGTAATGGTGGATGGTACGCCAGAAACATTCGTTGGTTTCCAAGTGATCAAAGTGTCTAATACTGAAGTACCTACAATCGTTGAATCTTGTGATCCAATTATGGCTTGCTCATTTGATGATGATTGCGAGGATGGTAATGTAACACTTACCAAAACAGCAACTGATGATTGTACGTTAGCAGAAAATATGAGATGGTCATACATCATTAATCTTGAATCTGGAACTACAATCTCAGATAATGGTCCTGGAAATGCAATCGACGCTAGTGGAGATTACGAGTTAGGAAATCATACGATAACCTATACATTTGAAGATAGATGCGGAAACGTTATCTCTTGTATTCAAGAGTTTAGTATTCAGAATTGTACACCACCAGCAGCAGTTTGTATTGATGGACTAGCGGTTGAGTTAGTACCTATGGATACAGATAATGATGGTGAAGTAGATGCTGAAATGGCATGCCTCTTTGCCAATCAACTGAATGCCAGCAGTGCTCATACATGTGACCTTCCGCTAGTATACAGCTTCTCAGCTGATACTTCAGATACGAAGATGTTATATGATTGTAGTAATCTTGGAGAAAATGAAGTAACTCTTTGGGTGACAGACTCAAACGGGAATACTGATATTTGTGTGACAACGCTCACTGTACAAGACAATAATGATGTGGACATTTGTCCAGATATTGAAGATTGTGTGACATTCCCAGAAAATACAACCGTTACTACTTGTAATGCGGATTTAACTCCTGTAATCTTAGGCTTATTGCCAACAGTGGATGCGGAGTGTGCAAATTGTGATGATTTTGATATCACTTTTACAGATGAATTATTTACTTATCCTAATGCGGATTGTAATTTTATAGAAAGGTCGTTTGTCGTGACATTTAATTGTTTCATGTCACCGATGGTCGTTGAAGGGTCGCACATTATATCTTTACTAGATGCTGTAGCGCCTACTATCGTTTGTCCTGCAGATGGATCTGCAGAAGCGGTGGACGGATCAGGTTTATCTTGTGAAGCAGCAGTGACATTGGATCCTGCAGAATTTATTTCGAATTGTAATACTATAGTTACCATTACGAATGATTCTGAATTTGCTGACAGCAATGGAGCAGACGCGAGTGGAATATATCCAGTGGGAACTACTACCGTTACATTTACGGCTACTGATGCTTGTAATAATTCAAGTACATGCTCTATCCAAGTAGTAGTAACAGATAATATGTCACCAGAATGTGTCGCTGGTACAGTAACTATAGAAATAGGAGCTGACGGTATGGCTACTTTAGATCCAGAAGAGCTTGGAGCAGGTAGTGCAGATGCATGTACAGATGTAGAAATTACGGCAGATCAAACTTTATTCGATTGTGAAGATCTAGGATCTAACGTCGTTACGATTACTGTAACTGATGAAAGTGGTAATTCTTGTACTGCTACAGGTACTGTAATAGTTGAAGAAAACGAAGCACCGATGTGTGTTACTCAAGATATTACTGTTAATATTTTAGATGGAAATACTTCTGTAACTATTACACCAGACCAAGTGGATAATGGAAGTTCTGATGGTTGTAGCACAGCCTCATTAGTGAGTGTGGTTCCAGATACATTTACATGTGAAGATCTTGGAGATAATGAAGTGACACTTACTGTCATAGATAATAATGGTAATACATCGCAATGTACTGCTACCGTAACGGTAGGTGATCTAGTTCCTCCTACTTGTAATGCAGGAACGATTACTATATCGATTACAGATACAGGATCGGTAACTATAGATCCAGAAGATCTAGATAATGGTAGTACGGATGATTGTGGAAATATCGTTTCATACAGTGTCACTCCTGATACTTTTGATTGTACAGATGCTGGAAGCAATACAGTAACCTTAACAGTTACTGATGACAATGGAAATTCAAGTACTTGTGAAGGTACAGTAATAGTGGAAGATGATGTAGCACCGATATGTAATACAAGAGATGTAACCGTATCACTTGATGACAATGGATCATTATTGATCAATGCATTCTTGGTAAATGATGGAAGTGTAGATGGATGTGATGGAGGACCATTACAATCTATTTCCGTAAGTCCATTTATTTTTGATTGTGATGATTTAGGAGAAAATATAGTAGTACTTACCGTAATTGATAACGAAGGTAATTCTTCTACCTGTGAATCAACAGTAACTATAGAAGATACTACTGGTCCAGAATGTGAAGTGCAAGATATCACGGTATCTCTTACTTCCGAAAGTGGTGTTACAGTAGAAGCTACGGATTTTGACAATGGAACTGAAGATCTTTGTGGAGGTCCAGTGACGTTCGCTGTAGACCAGGATACATTTGATTGTGATGATTTAGGTAGTGATAATCCGGTGGTGATTACAGTGACAGATCAATTTGGAAATGAATCAACTTGTACGGCCAATGTGACTGTAGAAGATGATATTGAAATCCAATGTATTGCTCAAGATATTACCGTAAGTCTAGATGCAACTGGTGCAGTAGTAATTACACCAGATCAAATCGATAATGGAAGTTCTGCGGGTTGTGATCAACCAGTATCTTTATCATTAGATAGAACAGACTTTAATTGTAATGATGCTTCATTCGGTGCTATAGAAGTTACATTAACAGTAACAGTAGATGCAACAGGTGAGACCTCAGAATGTACTGCAAAAGTAACAGTTATGGATGATATCGACCCTACAATAATGTGTATGGATGATGTAACTGTTGAATGTGCTGAGTTTACTGGTAATCTTGATACCTATGGAAATGTAGATAATATAGTCGCTAATGATAATTGTAGTGGCGGTCTTACTGTTGTAGAAGAAGAAGTAGTCGAAGATATCAATGTGTGTGGAATAGGTACTTACACTAGAACATTTGTAGCCACTGATTTAGCAGGTAACTCAGCTTCTTGTCAACAAGTAGTAACGGTAATATTAGGAGAAAATCCATTAATTGAAGAAGATCTTACATTCCCTCCAGATACTGTAACTTTTGGAGATTGTAGTTCATTTGATCTCGATGATGTGGATTCTGCCATAGAGATTGATAGTATGGGAGCAGAATGCTTCAATGTATCAATCAGTTTTGTAGATATGGGACTCAATCCTGATATGCCTTGTAACGATACTATAACTCGTACTTATACTGTGCTCGATTCATGTCAGATAGGAACAGGCGCAGGAGAATTTACATTTGTTCAAACGATTATAATTAATGATACGACAGCACCCGAATTCGTTTCAGGTCCTGAGGATGTAATTGTGACTGTACAAGATACTATGACATGTACTGTAGCACTTGATCTCTCAGCTTTCGAAATTGAGAATTGTGATGAAAACTTTACAGTGACTAATGATTCCCCTCATGCTGATAGTCAAGATACAGGAGATGCATCCGGAGATTATCCAGTAGGTGAATACGAAATCACTTTAACGGCGACAGATGATTGTGATAATAGTAGCACATTTGTATACAATGTAACAGTATTGGATACTACGTATTACAATTTATCATGTGTCAAATTACAGCCTAATATGGAAGCTGATTTGACTGTAGATGTTAATGCATTTGATATTGCAGACACGATAAGTATCTTTAATTGTTTGGGTACAGGTGCTATGGATACGGTCATCTCGTATTCGGCTACTGATATCAATGATACCATTAGAGAATATGGTTGTGAGGCAGTTACTCAACCGATACAAGCACAGATATTCATGTATGTCGATGGCATACTTGTAGATAGCTGTAGAGGTACGGTTCAATTACTAGATCCAAACGATTTATGTCAAGATGGCTTAGCTGGAATTGTAGTGGGTACAGTCTTTACGGCAGATAACGAACCAGTACCTGGAGTGCATGTATCACTTGATGGAAGTGGAGAAAGCATTATGACAGATGAAGAGGGAGCATATGCATTCCCAGAGATGATAGGCGGAGATTCGTATGAAGTTATACCTTCTAAAGATGATGATCCTATGAATGGCGTCACTACGCTTGACCTTATCTTGATTCAAAGACACGTACTTGGACTAGGAGAATTAGATAGTCCATATGATCTCATTGCTGCCGATGTAAATGCAAGTGGGTCATTATCAGGAATTGATATTATTCAACTTCGAAAAATGATCTTAGGCATCTATGAAGAATTCCCAGAGAATACAAGCTGGAGAATGGTGGATAGAGAATTTGAATTCTGGGATCCATCCAATGCGCATGAAGAGGCATTCCCTGAAACATATGACATTGATGCCTTAGTGACACCGATGAAGGTAGATTTCATAGGGGTGAAAACAGGTGATGTTAATGGATCGGTAGAGCCAGAATTTACAAATGGTCAGGAAGTAGAAACAAGAACAGATAACACTTGGTATTTACAAGCTACAGATAGAAATGTGAAAGCAGGGGAAGAAGTGAGTGTTGAGATTAATGTTTCTGACGCTACCGAAATGCAAGGATTCCAGATGGCAATTGCTACGGATATGATTAGAGATATCTCACTCGTTTCTAACAACATTGATATCTCTGAAGATAATTATTCTATTGACAGAAAGGGAGTAATGAATATTAGTTGGAATACTATGAATGACTTACTACTTGAAGCAGGTACATCAGTTTTCGAACTCAATATTGTACCAACAGTAGACGGAAAATTATCTGAAATGATCAGTATTTCTGACAGTAATATGCCAGCGCAGACTTATGTTGATAATAATGTAGCATTTAATCGAGCGGAAATTTTATGGGATACTAAGAAGAGTAACTTCTCTTTATTCCAAAATACACCGAATCCATGGTCACAATCAACAGATATTAGTTTCATGATACCGGCAGATGGTAATGTAACTATTCACGTTAGAAGTGTCAATGGACAGAAAGTGAAAACGTTCCAGGGATATTATGAATCTGGGGTACACTCAGTTCAGTTGACTAACGAAGATCTAACAGATAGTGGTGTTTACTACTATGAAATGAGATATGACAATCAAGTTGTAGTAGAGAAGATGATACTACTGCGATAGGAATATATCGCTCATAATTTATAAAAGCCCGCTTAGTCTAAATGATTAAGTGGGCTTTATACATTAAATTTATTTTGAATATTTAAAATACTGCTACTTAGTACTTAACATATTATAAAATTTGTGTATATTTGTTGGTAAGATTTGTGTTTTCCTATATATAATAGTGTGACACACCTAATAACCTACCTGAGTTTGCTGTAATAGCCGAAGAATAATATGCAATTAATATGTGCATGTATTACTTTTTTACACAAACTATCTCAAAATGAGAAAACGTACACACGTACTATTAGCGAAGCTAGTTCTTAGCTTTCTATTTTTCAATCTAGTCATTCAGCAAAATTCCTATGCTCAATGTCCAGTCATCCAATTCGAAGACCTTAGAGGAATTATTGGATTTCCACAATTTGACAATACTAGTCAATGTGGAGATGCTGATACATTATCACTATTGGTATTTACAGATGCTCCTGGTGAAATCTTAGGATTTGACCTTCAGGTTAATCTAGTAGATGGGTTGAAATATGGTGGCTTCGCCGAAACTCATTATGGAGGAAACACTAGCATAGCCTATGCCGGAGGATCTGCTACAAAACCCAAATTTTCTCTATCAGGAGTCACGGATCCAGATGATGTCATGGTGGCAAATATTGGGATTGTTCCAGATTGCAATTTGGACCTTTCCAATATATACGATGTCTCTATAGATTACGAATATATTTTCCAAGATGAAGATGGAAACATCATAGAATGTGAAGGCTCTTTTGATCTTAGCCAAGAGCTTAATTCTGCATTGAAACGACCAGAATTAAATATGGCTAAACCATCGCCTACAGTTGCTAATATTACAGCACTTGGAACACCAAGGTGTCAAAACATAAATATATCGCAAGATGGACTCCAAGCTAATATCAATGATATGGAATTTGCAGTTTGTGGATTTGTAGGAAATGGTAACTTATCTATATCTAGTCTTACAGCAAATGGTATTGCTTTACCATTTACTGAAAATGCAATGGATTCAACGGTAACAGCCGCAATAGATGGATCTTACTTTTTAAGTAATACTTCACCAAATCCGACAGATCTAAAATTCAATACAGGTGAGAAATTATTAGTAAATATTTGTTACAATGCAGATACCTGTCCAGAAACAGCACAATATCCTCTTACGTATAAAGCGTATTATGGTTGTGACGGAGATACTTGTAATATAACTACACAAGCGACATCACTAAATATCGTTCCAAATGGAGCGTCAGATCCTGTGGTTACAGCGACTTTTGCAGGACCATTGGAGATTTGTGGTGATCCAGGTACAGTGAGTTTATTAATAGAAAATCCAAGTTCGGATGAATTTCAAAACGCATATACAGATCTACGTATTGGTTTCGAAACTTGTGAACAATCAAATCTTGATATAGTAGCAGTAAGACTCAACGGAGCAGCACTTCCAGCAACAGCTTATGGTTGGGAAGGTGATGATCTATTTGTGACTTTCTCAGAAATAGAGATGGACTTTGATGGAATAGGTATAGGCCTAGAAGATTTAGATATGGACGGAAAAGTGGATGACCTCGGAGGAGGAAAATCTATTGCTCTTGAACTAGATATCGCAGTTTTATGTGGAGTAAATGAAGTAGATCCTACCTCACTAGATTGTCCATCTGTAGATTGCGGATTTGCCACTTTCTATGTTAGAGCAAAATCAAATTGTGGAAATCAGTTTACAAAATTTCCAACAATTGAAGATCCATTTTCTATAAAATATGGACCTACTGCAGTAAGTAACGAAGGAGAAGTAAATCTTGGAGAGGATGATGCGCCATTGTTTGGTTACGACTTAGGAAAGATTGGAGAAAAACCAATGGGTACAACCTTAACTGGAATGACCAATATAGAATTATGCTATGATTTTAATTCTGAAAATATGAATCCTTGTCCTAGTGGAGCTGATTTGAGTTTCAAAATGTCTTTCAGTGGAGAGTCGAGAATAGTACAAGATTTCGAAGTAATCCCAGGTTCAATGTCTTATACAGTTGATGGTGGCGCAGTAAATACTATTACTGACGGTACAGAGCAATGGATGAACGATCCGGTAGAAGCAGGAAAAAGAATGCTAATAATATCTGGAGGGTCAGAAACGGGTATGGTTTGTTACCAAGTCGGCATTCAATTAGATACTGCTTTTTGTAGTCCAGTTCAATACATTGCAGTATCTCAACAGGTTATCGAATACTGTGCGGATTGTGATTGTGAGATTGTAAAAGCATGTAAAAATACGCAGTTTGCTGTTGATCCAGAGTACTTTGACTGCCCATGTCTAATAGGACATTCTATTTCGCCATCAAGAAAAAACTATGGTTTTGCGGATCATGCAATGACTAATCCTCTCAGTAAAGAAGATGTTTTAGCATCTTGTCCAGAAGATGTAAATAGATATACTGTAGGCGATACTATGGAAGTAGAAGTAGCTTATGATATCAAGGATCTTGATGCATTGAATAATATGAATATGTGGAAATTTGGGGCTTATGTATATGACCCTAATGGAGTAGGTTCGATCGCAAACTTGACTGGTCTTCCTGTTGTACCGGATGCCAATACAGGTGGAATTATTGCTATTGAAATAAACTCTGGATCTGGCAGGTACTCTTTCACATTTGATGAATTAGCCTCATGTGAAAGTGGTGATGTTCAAGTTGGATTTCCAGCGTTGTCAGGATATGGTATATTAGATCTTTCTTCTTCTGCATCAGTAAATAGAACTGGTTGTGGAAATTCTGGATCAGATTATAGAGATAATAATACGAACAACTTATACATCCGTAATGCACAACAATCAAATGAATGTGGAAACGTAACTACGAGTACAGGTGGAAACTGTCTTCAAGACTTTTTTGACTTGCACGATTTTGGAGTTGGTGATTCTATTATTCTGCACTATGAATATCCGATGGTGCGAAATCCACTCAGAGCTGCCGCTATAGAAGCAGGATGGAATCCACCATTATCAAATCAGATGTCACTTTACTTTCACGTGACGACGTATAACTATGATGAATTTGGAAATGCAAACTATTGCTACACGACAAATAGTACATCTTGTAACTCTTACCCAACGGTTGAGGTTGCTGATTTTGGAGGGGTAACTGCCTTTACCGAAATGGATCTTGATAACTGTGGTGGTGAAGTTAAACATACATTTAGCATTACAAACCCGCCTCCAGTTGGATGGTATCAATGTGAATTTAAGCCATTGATCAATATTGATGATGTAGATTTACCACTTATAGGACCTTTGGCGTATTGTAATAGTGCAGAGGTAACTGATTATGATGGTAATATTGCAGCGGTGACAGTTGATAGTACTATAAACTTGAGTTGTACGCCAGTTAGTGGATATGCGGAAGACTTATGTGCTATTGAAAGCGGAGACCTGGGATATGCCGTTATGGATTTAACATCGCAAGGAATAAGACCTCTGGGTGTTGGATTAATGAATGATGACAGCTTAACTCTACATTATGATCTCTGTATGCTATGTCCATCAGACTTTGCATTGGATTACGAATTAATTTATGATTATTCTCTTTTATCATTCAAAGAACTTGATCCATGTGGATATAGATGTAATCAAGCTACAAGTGAAGCAAACACATGGTGTGACGAATTGAGCTTTGCTCAAGGAGCAAACTACTACGATCTATTAATGCTTGATACGATACAATACGAACTTGATGTATCAAGTATGGACTTTGTAGTGAATGATAATAGAATGCCAAATGCAGGAATGTCAGCTAGTAATGAAGGCGCAGATCTTGTAGCTTCAGGAAGTCCTGGCACAAGTGTAGAATATCAAGAAATAGAATTGTGTAATGCAGATGGATCTGCAACGCAATTAAATGTGCAAGGATCAGTAACTATACCTGCAAGTGTGAAATTCGATGGAGCATATACTACATCCGATGGATCTGGTGCGCCACTCGTTACTGCATTGATTTCAGATAACGGAACAACTAAAACATATTCAGTAGAAACCCTTGCCAGCTCTCTAGCAGTCGGTGAGTGTGAGACTATATACATAGGAACCACTTTACTTTTCTGTCCTATAGCACCTGCATTACCTCCAGAGATATGTGTCAATGCCATATCAGGATGTGCACCAGCTGAAGTTGCTGCAGCCTTAGGCGGTAGTGGTACTTGTGGCGGTGGACAGACATGTTATGCCTATATTTTTGGGGAAGCTGATCTTCAGACCGAATGGTATGAAACTCCAATAAATGCAGAGCTGTGTCAAACTGATACATTCTACATTAGAATAAAAAATACTAAGACTATAACATTACTTGATTTAGAGACTTATATCACAAAAGTGCCAGGGCTAATTATAGATCCTACCAGTTGGGCAGTAGCCTATCCAGGTGGTAATGTAGGATTCAATGGTACATTCGGAACAATAACTGGAGACGGAACAGCAGCTACTATTGATGCTGCATTTATCCCAGTAACTGCTCCGACGCTCAATGGTCAAACATATAGTTGGGGAGATGATTCAGAGTATATCCCATCAGTAGATATGATTGGATTGCCAGGAGTGTTCTCTATGGCAGATAGTAACAATATATCAATTAGATTTATCGGAATCACGGACTGTGATAATTTCTTGTCTGGAGCTAAGATGCAGACAGAAACAAACGCCTCTGATCCATGTAGTCCAGGTATGTTGATGTCTGGTCTAGTAGATACTCAGCCGATTGTTATCGATGGAGCAGATCCTAAAGACAACGCTCAGATACTAACTACATCTCAGCCTAAAATGGCCTATTGTACAGGTGGTCCTTCTACTTTTGGTCTTACCGCTTTAAACATTGGTGATAACCCAACTTCAGATGAA
>CALBEE010000117.1 GCA_937927575.1 uncultured Saprospiraceae bacterium
TCAGAAGGGAAGATACAGAAGAAAGGTAGGGGTTTGGTGCAATAATGGTTGTCATATCAATATCATTAATATATTAATCCTATGAAAATTAATCACTTATCCCCATTCTTGAGTGTATTAGTTGTTCTAGCCATGGCTACAGCATCATATGCACAGAATACCAAGACTTCAGTGATTTTATACAATTCTGAAGCCTATTTAGCTGAATTTACCACCGATGGTGAGATTCTCAACTTGATAGAGAAAAAGCCTAATTACTTAAAAGGCTACGACGTTCAACAGGACAACACCTTCCGTGCTGACTTATACGCAATTGACAACGTGCAAAATGGTGCCTCAGGTACGGTTAGCGCTGGTTCTACAGTATCAGCAGATAGAAAATTTATAGATTTCAGGTCGCAATATGCTACACTTGATCAGATGTCATTGACTAGATTGGATAGAGTAGTGAAATATCTAAATAATAATCCTTCTGCTAAAGTGATGGTAACATCTCACAGAATAGATGATAGTAATAACACTGTCAAGCTATCTAATAACAGAATCGATTCTTGTCAAAAGTACCTTGAGCTAAAAGGAATTACGGCTTCTAGAGTAATCACTACTTCAGTGTATGCACCTTCATTGAAAGATAAGGTAGCGATCAGCTATGTAAATGAAAGAATATAGATCCTAGAGATCTTCGAAGAATTATAAGCCTGTGAGATTGATTTCTTGCAGGCTTTTTTATTGCTGAGGATAAGATTTAATGCTCTTTGTATCTTAGCCAATCAACATATTAATGAAAGAAGATCAAAACCATTTGACAGTAGCCCCATAGTTTTTATTTCAGCAGCTATGAGTTAAATCTATAGCCGCTTAAATCCTAAACAGCTATTCCACTAAAACCTTTATTCTAATCGGTATTATCCTTAACTTGCAGCAATCCATTTAGGCCTTACTATTTGGGTATATGATCTAGACACTTACTAACTAAAAATATAATACATGACAACAGCTACTTTATCATCACAAGACCTAATGAAGCAAGAAGATAAATATGGAGCACATAATTATCATCCACTTCCTGTAGTATTAGCTAAAGGAGAAGGAGTGTATGTTTGGGATGTAGAAGGAAAGAGGTACTATGATTTTTTATCAGCTTATTCTGCAGTCAATCAAGGTCATTGTCATCCTCGTATCGTAGGTGCATTGACAGAGCAAGCAACCCAATTGACATTGACTTCTAGAGCATTTTATAATGACATGCTAGGACCTTACGAAAAGTATATGTCGGAGTATTTTGGTTATGATAAAATACTACCTATAAATAGTGGGGTAGAGGCGGTAGAGACTGCTCTAAAATTATGTAGAAAGTGGGCATATCAGAAAAAGGGATTAGCTGAAAATTCAGCTAAAATAATATTTGCTTCAGGAAACTTTCACGGTCGTACTATGGCTGTGATATCAGCTTCTATTGACCCTGATGCTAGGGCTGAATATGGTCCTTATCTTCCTGGTCTTGAGATTATTGATTACAATGATCTAGATGCTTTAAGAGAAGCTTTAAAAGATCCCAATGTAGCTGGATTTATTGTAGAACCTATCCAAGGAGAAGCGGGTGTGGTAGTTCCTGATGCTAATTATCTTCCGGATGCAGCAGCGATGTGCAAAGAAAATAATGTACTTTTTATAGCTGATGAAGTACAAACAGGAATCGCGAGAACTGGAAAACTATTAGCGGTTTGTGGAAATTGTAATTGCGAAAAATCTTGTGGAAATAATTATGAGACAAGACCAGATATCTTAATTCTGGGTAAAGCACTTTCTGGTGGTGTATTTCCAGTATCTGCAGTGATGGCTGATGATGATATAATGCTCTGTATTAAGCCAGGAGAGCATGGTTCTACTTTTGGAGGTAATCCTTTAGCGTGTGCGGTAGCTATGGCTGCGCTAGATGTGGTAAAAGACGAAGGCCTCGCAGAACATGCAGAAGCAATGGGTAAAATATTTAGAGCTCGTATGCAAGAGTTGGTTGATACTTGTGACTTGGCTAGTTTAGTAAGAGGTAAAGGCTTGCTTAATGCAGTGGTGATCAATGATACTGAAGATAGTAAGACAGCTTGGAACATCTGTATGGCACTTAGAGATAATGGATTATTAGCTAAGCCTACACATGGTAATATCATCAGATTTGCTCCACCACTGGTGATGAATGAAGAGCAACTCAATGAATGCTGTGATATTATAACGAAAACAATAAAAGAATACAAGGCGTAGTATTACGATACTTCTTTTCGAAAAATTAATGGCTTATTCGATTAGGGATAAGCCATTTTTTATATTAGTGATACTTAATAATTGGTGCCATGAAAAAGCTGCATATTTTTTTGATATACATTTCATTTCTTATGTCCATTCCTATTTATGGGCAGCAACTTTTATTGGGCTTTGAAGATTGGGAAAAAGTAGATGATCATATTGAAAATCCAGTCGGATGGGAAGTGAATAATTATTCTCCAGGCTTAGATTCTTTGTTTAATAGATTTTTTAAAGATTCGATTCACGTGGTTGAAGGTAATTACGCTATGCGTGCCGAAAAGGATTCAATGATTAATAATGCTTTTTTTGATTGTGAAAGTAGAGCAGATCAATATCTAATGTTAGACAGTCTTTTGACAGATGGGATGAGCGTGTATTTTCATATAAAAACACAGTCGTTAACTGAATGGCCAGAATCATTTGTGGATGTGACAATTGGATTTTCTAAAGATAATGAATATCAAGGAAGGGTAGAATGGTTTAATTATGAGGAGATAGAAGAATTTGAAGAAATTGAATTACCTATTGAATTTGTTGGTGCAGATGCGATTAGCATCAGTATAAGCTTGGCATCTCAAAATGGAGGTCTTGATGAATGCTCCGTAAATTCAATTGGCTGGATAGATAATTTTCGAATTGCTGAAAGTTCTACTGTATTTGTACACCCAATAGAAATTGAAGATGTGGTAATTTCTCCCAATCCTACTGATGGAGTGATAAGTCTTTCCACTTCTGAATTTCATGGATCGAATTATCAAGTTTTGGATGTAATGGGAAGAAGTCTTCAAGAGGGAATAGTAAATAATAATCAAATCATGTTGGAGTATGATGGTATTAATATCATTGTAATCGATAGAGGTGATGGATCACTTTTAAGATTGAAATGTATCAAAAGGAATTAAGATGAAAGAGGATTTAGTGAGTGAGTTAAATGCTGTGAAACCTTATGGGGCTGTAGAGAAAGAAATGATTAAGCGTACAATAGAATTTATTAATATTCATGACTTTCCTATGGACCAAAAGTTAACTGCTGGCCATCTCACTGGATCTGCTTGGATTGTAAATAAGGAAAGAACCAAAGCATTGTTTACTCATCATTCCAAGTTGGATATGTGGTTGCAGTTAGGTGGCCATGCCGAACAAGAAGATCATTCGATTAGGCAAACCGCTATTCGTGAAGCGAAAGAAGAATCTGGACTCAATTCTATCAAATTATTATCCGAAGATATCCTTTCAGTAGATGTACACATGATTCCAGAGAGAAAAGGATTTCCTGCGCATCCTCACTATGATATTCAATTCCTTTTCGAGGCAGATGAAAATGAAAATCTCTCCATTACAACTGAATCCGAAGACTTAAAATGGATCGCATTTGAAGATATAGCCCAGTATAATGACGAGCTATCTATTAGAAGAATGTTGGAAAAATCTAAATTACGAACTAGTATTTGATATAAGAGCTAAACACCAACACCTTAATTTCAAGTGTTAACCCCTATACACCTCAACACCCAACACATAATAGCTTTAAATCAAAACTCCAGCAATAGCTGCTGTCAAGAAACTTGCAATAGTCCCTCCGAGTAGAGCTAATATCCCTAATTCTGTCAAGGTTTTTCTCTGTCCGGGTGCAATCGCACCTATGCCACCAATTTGTATTCCTATAGAGGCAAAATTGGCAAATCCGCAAAGAGCATAAGTCGCTATGATCAAGGATTTAGGGCTTAGAGACATTCCTGCTTTACGGATATTGTCCAGTTCGGCATATGCTACGAATTCATTGATAGCAGTTTTTTGACCTAGTAATTGTCCGACAAGTAATACATCCTCAGAGGGCGTACCTAGTAGCCATGCAAATGGTGCAAAGATGACGCCTAGTATGTAAGTCAGATTGAAACCTTCAAATTTACCAGAAGTAGATTCTGCAACCCACTCATTGAGTCCTCCTATCTGACCGACAGTACTCATCAAAAATTGATTGCATAAAGCGATCAAAGCCGTAAAAACCAGTAGCATCACACCGACATTGACAGCCAGTTTTAATCCATCTGTGGTTCCTGCGGAGATGGCATCTAATATATTGTGAGCTCTATTTCCGCTCATCTTGAGTTGTGAGTCTAAATCTTTCTTGTTTTCTTCGGGTACTAACATCTTGGCCGCAACAATAGCCGCAGGAGCTGATATCAAAGAAGCAGTAAGTAAATGCTTAGCAAAAAAGGTCTGTTGGACAGGGTCATCACCACCGAGATATCCAATATAAGCAGCAAATACACCTCCAGCGATAGTGGCCATACCTCCTGTCATCAAGCACATAATCTCGGATCTCGTCATGTTTTCCAAGTACGGTTTTACGACCAAGGGCGCTTCTGTTTGGCCTATGAATACATTTGCCGCTGCAGCCAAACTCTCTGGTCCTGATAGTCCCATACTTTTGCTTAGAGCCCAAGCTAGACCGTATACTACTTTCTGTAGTATCCCTAAGTAATAAAGAATGGACGTGAGTGCCGAGAAAAATACAATGGTAGGCAGTACTTGGAAGGCAAAGATATATCCAAAGGAATCCATATCTGTGACTAAACCACCAAACATAAATTCTGCACCCGCGCTCGCAAATTGTAAAATTGATGTAAATCCACCAGCAAGCCAATCAAAGAAAGAGTTTACGAATGGTACTTTGAGCACGAGGATCGCAAATACGATTTGGAAAGTCATACCTACACCAACGAGTCGCCAGTCAATAGCTCTTCTATTACGGCTAAACACATAACAAATTGCCAACATTGACACTACTCCTAGTAGTCCTCTTCCAAAATCATTGATAATATCCATTCTCAAAAGGTTAATACAAGGTCAAAATATAACTTTTATTTTGAAGTGGAGGCAAATACGAATTTTGTTTACATATGTGCCATGCATAATTCGCTTTAAAATGAAAATCCTTACTTTTAGGTCTACAAGAAAAATAAGCAAATTGGATACTATAGTAATAGGAATATCAGGAGGTAGTGGATCTGGAAAAACTTGTTTCGTAAGAGACCTTACAGCTCGATTTGATAAAAATGAAGTTTGTTTCTTACATCAAGATAATTATTACAAACCTATAGATCAGCAGAAAATAGATGAAGAAGGAATAGAAAACTTTGATCTCCCTGGATCTTTATTTCTAGATAAGTTTGCAGATGATATTAAAAGACTTACCCAAGGTGAAACATTGACGCTTGAAGAATATACTTTTAATAATGATGTCAAGGAGTCAAGAGAAATAAAAGTACGACCAGCGAAAGTGATTATTGCCGAAGGACTCTTTCTTTTTCATCATAAACCTATTAAAGAGTTACTTGACCTGTCGATTATCATTCACGCTGATGATAGTAATCGTATCATAAGAAGGATTAAGCGAGATCGCAATGAACGTAACTATCCTGTGGAAGATGTGATGTATAGATATGAACATCATGTGATGCCTTCTTATCGAAGATATATTCATCCTTATATTACCGAAGTAGATATGGTTATTAATAATAATAAATCATATAAAAGATCACTGGATGTTTTGAGTGCTTTCATTAAAGCGGAAAATTGTAAGTAGGCCTTTTGTAAGCAAGCTGAGGAGACTTAGTATTTAATTTCTCGACTCCCAATTTACTTTTTGTAAGTTGTTTAGCACATATCTTTTGTTGGCTATTACATAAGTAATAAGATTGATTTGAGGTAGTCACTTTTAATGATTGCTAGAAAATTAATTCTTTTAATAAAATCCAAATGCCAGTTAAGGTATTTCTAAAGTAGCGATTAAGCGTTACATCATTCTTCTCCTATCGTTTTGTGAGTACAAACCAAATTACTAATCAATCATTCTTATTTGAATGTTTTAAGTAATCATTGTTCACTTTTAAAAATGAATTGATATGAGAACATTTATACTCTTATTTATCCTAATTACAATGTTGCTTTCTTCTTGCAAAACTTTTGAGCTAAGTGCTATTTCAACCGATGCTGAAATGGAACAAAAGTTGCCCCCACTTGAGCCTGACTTTGATGTCGTAAGTTTTGGCCCAGATTACCAGGACTTATACAGTATTCCTAATATTATCGTTTCTGGTAGACTTCCTAATGTACAAAGTGTCGTAAACAAAGCAACACTTTCAATGACCATTGCTGAAGACACAAGAAGAATTTATGATCGTACCATTATAGATCGAATGACTAGAAGTGTGGGAGAGACAAAAGGTTATGCAGTTTGTAGATTGGGAATGCGCACGAGATCTTTTAAGTCCAACGTAAATCCTGTCGTATCAATTCTTACTCTTGGAGTAATGAATGTTTTTGGATACAAGGCGGCCACCTACAAAGACGAAATGGAAATCATTGTGGATATATATGATCTTAATGATGAAGTGATAGGTAGTTTTTCTGCCTTAGGTATAGGTGAAGCCGATGTACGAATGTATAAAGGATATAATGCGTCTAGTGCCAAAAGAACAGCTCATGCAAGAGCTTTTTCAAATGCTATGAAGACAATTGCGAAAAAAATGGAAAGAGAAATTGTTGCGCTAAATTCTAAGTTGGCGGGTTAAAATTTAGTATTTATAAAATAGTAGTTCTCCTTTAGTCGGAGTTAAATAATTTCAGGAAATTTTTCTTCGATTCCTTTAGCGATTTGTTCAAAGTAATCTTTGTTCATATCGCTGAACCTTTGATCTATTTTTGCTAAGAATTCAGAAGTGCAAAATTTTTCTACATCCGCAAAATTAGAAACAGGAGAGCCATCACGAAATGCAAAGGACTGAGATAATAAACCAGATTCTATTTGTAGGGTGATTTTACTATTATGCTCTAGTACGGTGATCTTATTGATGGGATGGTCTATGTGTCCTATAGTTCTCATATGATATTAAATTCGGTAAGTGGCTATTTGTTTTCAGATTCTAAACGGTCATGAAATCTTTTAATCGCCTTTGATATTTGTTTATATAGTTTTTGTGTTGCAGGCTTACTGGATAACATTGCAAGATGACTATTGATAACATTAGTGTCGCCTCTTTTGGCAGGCCCAGTTTGCGCATTTGCTGCACCGATAGCAATGGTTTTTGATATTGTCTCTTTGATGAGTGGAGTAATGATGTCTTTGTCTACTCCTGTATCTGATAATATCGATTCCGATTCTGCGATTAAGTGAGTCACGAAATTGCATGTAAATACTGCGGCTAAGTGAATTTCTTTTCGCGTTGTATCATCTATATGCCGTACATCATTGGAAATGGACTGTGCCAGTTTAGTGAGTTTTTTATGGGTACTAGTATTTGATCCATAGATACACATAGGAATCTTATCGAAGGACAATCTTCTTTCTTTTGAAAATGTTTGTAATGGATAAAACGAACCATATCCTTTACCTACTTTATTTAAAGTCTGAATAGAAATACTTCCTGCGGTATGTGCAATAATTTGTTTTGCGGATAATGTGAAAGGAATTGACGCGCTTACTTTTTCTATCGCATTATCACTCACACAGATTAAGTATAGAGTCGCTTTAGTGCTAAGCTTCTTAATGTCTTGTATGGATTCGGCTTTACATCTCTTCGCTACGGCTTTACTTGTTTTTGGATTGCGACCATAAACTTGCAGAATATTATGCCCTGCCTGATGTAGTGCTTTGCTTATATGATGCGCTACATTACCTGATCCTAGGATGCATATTTTCACGCTTCTTTCTTTTTAGAATATATTCTTACTAGCCAAGCCATTAATAATCCGATCATCATCATGATGGTGCCAGACCAAAAAATATTGATTCCGGGGAATATTTTAGCTTCTAATAATAATAAATCTGATCGGGTAACTTTTTCAGCAACTTCTATGGCTAATGGAGGTAACTCAGTACTTTGTTGAGCAACCTTAAATCCGAAAGTTTCTTGTACAGGATCTATGCTACTGAATCTAATATGTGTACCAGTTTGAGGAATATAATGTTTGATACTCATCGGAAGATTTCCTCTAATGACATAGATAGGTGTAGCAGGGTAGGAAATGCCATCTCTGGTTACCTTGAGCCTGGCTTCTATTGCAATGTCTCCATCTTCAGGTTGGTAGCTACTTTTTTCTGGTTTATTATTTAGCTCTACTAATTCGATAGTCGTACCATCTACTTCAAATTTGCCTCCTTGTTTTGTTCTATAATTTTTGTACTCTAAATCTCTTTCTATTGGGAATATCATATTCATTAGAGTATCAGCAGGGCGAACTCTTACACCAAAGCTTTCAATCTTTTCTGGATACTTATATACCAAAGGTCCGCGTAAACCTAAGGCGGTTTCAATGGTACTATCTTTTTTGGATTCTCTATTATGAAATGTAGTAACTAATGATACGCCAAAATCATTGTCTTCAGGATTATATTCTGGATGTAATGGTTCATAACTTAATCGCTCTACTACAATATCATTTTCTATTCCTCTTATCGTATCTCCTACATTGGCAAAGTAGGTATTGTACACTAAAGTATCTTCCATTTCTTTGAGCTGCTCTTGGCTCATCATAGGGGGTGAAAGATTGAGGATGCAGGTAAAAATGTCTTCGTGAAATTTATGTCGAGTATCTGGGTTAAAAGCAGATATTTTGCTGAAGTCATTGGCATATACTGCATTCGGTCTTAGATTCCATTCATCAAGAACGTTGCGGTTTTCATCGATCTTTTTGAAATTCATATCATAATGTCGAGTATTACCAATCAAAGTGTCACTCACCCAAGTGATGAAATGCCCTTCAGAATATAAAGGTTCGCCTTTGATCAATACGATAGATCTTTTCTTAGCTACGTCGTCCATAGTTTCTCCAAAAACGAATGGATTGTTAGATATAAAAGATTGATTGAGTCCACTTGTAATGATGCCTACCATCATAGCTCCAAAACCAAAATGACTTATGGCCGAACTAGCCAACTTCATACTTTTTTGCGTCTGCGTAAATAGATAGTCTATGTTTGCAACCATCGCAAAAAGTCCAAAGAAAGTCAACGCAACATATTGCCATGCGCCTCGATATGAAATCCAATAGGTCAATGCGAAAGTTAAAATTCCTGCAATCAATAATGCAAAGAATATATGATTCAAAACTTTAGTCCACTTCCTCTGTTTGCTGCCATATCTGAGGAAGATGGATACAGAGGAAAGAATCGAAATAAATACAGCTATCCAAAGTTGAAATTTATTATAATGTACAATATCATCTTCAATGACTCTGCCTATATATTCAGGATCAAAATGAGTGGCAATTTTATTGAACACTGGAAGAGAAGTAGAACTTATAATTAGAAATCCGCCAAACATTAAAACTAGCGATCCTATGAACATCCAAAACTCTCTACTTTGGATACTCTCTTCTTTTTCTGGAGCAGGAATAGATTTATATTTATAGATATAAAGACCAATTCCTAATAGGAAAAAGAAGACTACAAAAAATACTAGTTGGTAACCTAAGCCCATCTCAGTAAATGCGTGTACAGAAGTTTCTCCTAATACTCCTGATCTAGTCAAGTAGGTAGAGTAAAGTATAAATACAAAAGTGAGAATATAGAATATGTAAGTACTTCTGATAGCATAGCCAGAACTTCTAGCAATCATATGTGTATGTACACCTGCTACTAATAACATCCATGGTACAAGTGATGCATTCTCTACAGGATCCCAAGCCCAATACCCACCGAAAGATAAAGCTTCATAAGCCCAGATCGCACCCATAAGAATACCGGTACCCAATACACCTGCAGAAAATAATGACCAACTGGTGGCTGGCTTTAACCAACCTTTATGATCTCCTGTCCATAATCCAGCTAAGGCAAAAGCAAAAGGAAATGCAGTGGAAGCAAATCCCATAAATAACATAGGCGGATGTATAGTCATCCAATAATTTTGCAATAATGGGTTAAGTCCATTACCAGTAATTAGACTAGTATAATCGGCATTAGAAAAAATCGGTAGGGCCAACACATCTCTGAGTAGGAGAGTCGGATTAGCTCCAATTTTATATATAGACTCTCCAAAACCTACGTGCACACCTAAAAGCATGGAGAAGATCACAGCATTGATTAAAACCACTATCGCTAATACAGGAGATTCCCATTTATAATCTTTTCGCCAAACTACCGTTCCTAAGACTACATGCCACATCATCCACAGCATGAAGCTACCTTCCTGGCCTTCCCAGAATGCAGATAGAATATAGCGCATCGGTAAGTCATCTGATACGTGAGCCTGTACATATTGGTATTCGTAGTAAAATTGTGACATGGCATATAAGATGACACCAAAAAGCACAAATACACAAATGCCGTGGATCGCCCATCCAATCCTTCCTAAGGTCTTCCAGCTATTCGCAGTTTCGTTATTTCGATTCTGAGTAGCCTTATAATATGAAAATGCGGTAAACAGGGAAATTACGAATCCAAGTATGATAGATAAGTGACCTACTGTGCCAACCCATAAATGTTCACCTAAATATTCTATTTCGTTCATAGGTTAGTTTGTAATTCTAATTACTTGCGAATGGCAATCTCCTCTTCTTTATATTTCGAAGGGCACTTGACAAGGATTTCATCAGCGACGAATACACCTTCTTTCATAGCACCTGTTAGTACGATCTGTTCAGACCTTTCGAAATCTTGAGGTTTTGGTTTTTGTAATATGACTTTATTAGATACTCCCTCACTATCCAACATATGGAACACGAATCGATCGGCATCTACTGTCGGATCATATTCCATGGATTTGTTTTTATTAAGTGTACCTGCTATTTTGACTCTGCTTTGAGATAATGTAGCAGATTCAAATGTGGCATAGGTGCTTACATCAGCACTGGCAGACATGAAAATTCCTATCGAAACCATAATCATTACAAGGGCTATGATATATGAGCTTTTCATGAGTATTGAGTTATGTGTGGTATAATGCTAATCTATCAACCGCAATTTACGCAGATCGTTGGTGTCATTGTAGTGAATAGGCGTATTACTGTTCTAAAATGACTTTTTGTTAACAAACTATCCTCTAAATAGCCTTACTGCCGCATTAGATTAGGTAGGCATTATTTTTTTAAAATGCCTTCACCTACTTTTTCGCCATCTTTATAAGTGTATTCTAATGTGACTTCACCGTCTTCGTTGTAATATTTCATTGGACCATTCATCACTCCATTGGCATAGGTAATGCTTCTCTGTAATTTACCATCGTTGTAAAACTCCTGGTATAGTCCATCCATTTGGCCTTCGATATAGTTTACTTCTTTGAGTGCACGTCCAAATTTATATTCTCCGTATAATCCATTAGGCACATCATTGACGAAATATTGCTTTTTAATGATTTGGCCTCTATTGTTCATTACGATGGATGGTCCATTCAATTTACCATTCATAAAACTCGTAATACCTATAAGATTACCTTCTTTATCATATTTAAGCCAAGTACCTTCTTTCGCTCCATTTCTTTCAAAGCCTTCCTCTAATAGACCGCCAGAAGGGTGGGTGCTGCTTAGTTTGTTATAGTTTCCTTGTTTAACTGAAGTATATCCTTCAATACTTGCCTTTGTCGAAGGTGCACTCTCATTACCTTGATTACACGCAAGAACTCCTAAGATGCATAGCATTGCGAAACCTATGTTGATTGCTACTTTCATAAATATTGATTTTGAGATCACAAATTTAATCTTGATTGATTAAATAAACAATTTCATTCTGTGTATAAATTTAGTCTTTAACAACTACGAATTTTGCCTCTTTTCCTTCATATAGCCTAATGGTTATAGGCACATTAATGTTTGAATTTACAATCGCAAATTTTGCAGAGTTAGGTGGAATACGACCTTCATTAGTGGCTATGATCCTAATTTCGGTGGTATCTTTAATAATGGGAATAAGTAATTGTTTTTGAGCTTTTTTGACTGCGTAGTTATCTAAGATTAATTTCTCATCTCGATATACTGAAATTCTATCACCGTCAATATGCTCATCATCCCAAAGTCTGATCATGATGTCGTCATTAAGAGCTCTGACAGTCAACGTTTGTCCTTCCGTCAGCACAGTCCGTGACATACCTTCTTCAGATTTAGCGGTTAAATCTTTTATGATCTTTTTTTGCTTTTTGGGTAATAGCTTCTTTTTAGATAGGTCTTTCATTTTTTCTAAGAACATCTGATCTCCGACTAAATATATATCACCTTCTATGCATTTGCTTCCATCAGCGTATCTACTGTAAAAATGCCCTTGGATTATGCTTTGCTCTCTTTTTATTTTCATTTTGGCATTATATACATGCACAAAGCAAAAGTCTTCGCTAGCCACATTAGACTTGGTGAGAAGATTGCTCTTTTCACTAAATGTGATGGTGTTCTTATCACGGTCAATATGACCAACGAGTGCTGATTCTGTTCTATGTTCACCGGCAAAATCGGTGATAGATTTACCCTTAATGGAGCCGTCTTCAAATTCCGAAAAAGATAATTTGTAACTGATGATAGAATTGTCAATAAGTTTGATGGTGCCTACCAATTCATACGGTATACTTTTTTGAGAGTATACTATAGAAGTCATGAGTAAACATATACTACAGAAGAAATAAGTAATTTTTTTATTGAGCATCCGATATGGTGGTATTTATATTTCTATTATATTGTGTATTATTATAATGTAAAACCAAAATTGAAATCAATGTACAAAAAAGCCATTTTATTCAGTCTTTTCAGCATTATGAGCGCATGTATTTTCGCCTCATTTCCAGTGAATAAAGACAATGTAAAGAAATCAAATGTAAAAGTAGAGTCTGTAGAAGTGAATAACTTGGATGAAACTGTAGCAGAAATTCCAAATTTAACTATCGATGAAGACACAGCCTTAAGTCCTGCAGCTGCTAGCGATAGCGATAATATGATCATATTATTATTGCTTTGGTTCTTCTTAGGTGGATTGGCTGCGCATAGATGGTATGCCAAGAAGCCAGCGGGTTGGAATATACTATTTATACTTACTGCCGGAGGTTTAGGAATTTGGTGGATTATAGATATGATCCATATCCTTCAAGGAGAATTTATGGATTAGTCATAATTCATAACTGATAGAAAAATATTAAAGGTCTTACTCAACGTTGAGTAAGGCCTTTTTTAATTGGATAAACTGTCAAAACGGATTGCGGATTCACATATGATTTTTTTATAATATATAGTATATTTGCGCTCAAATGAGCAATAAAGAAATAGCGAGAAAATTTAACCTATTGGGGAAAGTCATGGAATTGCATGACGAAAACCCTTTTAAGATTAGGTCATATACTTCTGCATATGCTTCACTACGTAAAGTATCTGCTCCTCTCATAGAGATGTCAGAAGAAGAACTCTCTGAAATTAAAGGGGTGGGAAAGGCTATCGTAGGTAAGATTATCGAGTTGCGCGAGACAGGTAATATGGCCACATTACAGAGATATGTGGATATGACTCCTGCGGGCATATTAGAGATGCTTCAAATCAGAGGTTTCGGTCCTAAAAAAGTCAAAGTGATGTGGAATCAATTAAACATCACAACTCCGGGTGAATTGCTCTTAGCTTGTCAAGAAAATAGACTAGTAGAGCTGAAGGGATTCGGTATGAAGACTCAAACGGCTTTACAATCACAATTAGAATTTTACTTTGCGTCTCGTGGACAGGCACATTATGCATATATAATAGACGAAGCCAATGAATTACTTAAGCTTCTACAAGATAAATTTGCACAAGATCTAGTCGAACTTACTGGTGAGATAAGACGAATGATGCCGATAGTAAATGCCATTGAGATATTGACAACTGCTGATGCGGCTCAGATGGAAGCATATATTTCTTCTCTATCAGAGGAGGCTCCTGAAATGATTAATTATAAAGGCTTTGCAGTCGAAATTACTCAAGTCGAAGAAGAGTACTTCGGAATGGAGCAATTTGAAAAATCTGCCTCAAAAGAGTTTTTGGAGGAGGCAGATATAGAGTATGAAGCATATGACGAAGAGGAAACGATCTTTATAGAGTGGGATATGGCCTATGTAGATCCAGAATATAGAGAATCTGCGATAGCCGTAGAGCAATCTAAAGCGGGTAGCCTTCCAGAGTTGATTACGGATGAAGATATGTTAGGCGTCGTACACAACCATAGCACCTATAGCGATGGGCTACATAGCTTAAGAGAAATGTCTGATTATACCAGAGATAATGGTTTTCAATATTTGGTGATGTCTGATCATAGTAAAGCTGCCTTTTATGCGGATGGTCTCAAAGAAGATCAAGTAGAAGCGCAATGGGCAGAAATAGATGAGATCAATGCTTCTTATGATGACGGCTTTAGAGTATATAAAGGAATAGAAGCAGATATCCTGAATGATGGCTCGATGGATTATGGAGATGACTTTTTGAGTCAATTTGAAGTCGTAGTAGCCTCTATCCATTCACAGCTCAATATGGATAGTGAAAAAGCCAATCGACGTTTAATTAAGGCGATAGAAAACCCACATACGCATATTCTCGGTCATATGACTGGAAGACTTTTATTAAGCAGAGCAGGCTACCCAGTAGATCACGAATTGATTATAGATGCATGCGCAGCTAATGGTATGATTATCGAGCTCAATGCCAATCCACAAAGGTTGGATATGGATTGGACTTGGATTCCTTCTGCGTTAGAAAAAGGTGTCATGATATCCATAAATCCTGATGCGCACGTAAGAGAGTCTATTCATTATATGAAGTATGGCGTAAAGGTAGCGCGGAAAGGAGGTTTGACTAAAGAACAATGCTTAAACTCAAAAAATGCTTCAGATTTTGCCAAATGGGTAGCTTCATTAGGCTAAATTGTAAAGGAAAAGATACGTTTTCATAATGGTCTTTAAATGAGTTACGAAGTATGTGTAAATGCGTGTTAATGAGCTGTTAAGCACCCGTAATACCTTGAATCAGCATAGTTGTTGACATACTTTTGTTTCAGAGATTGAAAGCAAACATTTTAGAATGAGAGATGTTAAGCTTTAAGATCTAAAAATTGAAAAGAGCCTTGAAGGCTAATTTATATTAAATTGAAAATTTGTTAATTAATTAAATCTATTTATACCATGAAGAATTTTAAATTATTCGCAATGTTATTGATGGTTGCTTCACTTGCTTTTACATCTTGTAAAGACGAAGGTGCTGCTGCTGCTACAGATAACACTAGAGAATCACTAGCTACTACTAACACTACTAATACTGCAGATGCAAAGCCAGCACCAGCTGCTGCTACTCCAGCTGCTCCAGTAGGACCACTTACTACAATGGAATTCGGTGAAGTTGTATTCGATTTCGGTGAAGTAATGGAAGGTGAAAAAGTAGTACATAACTACACTTTCAAAAACACAGGAAAAGAGCCATTAATCATCTCTAATGCTAAAGGTAGCTGTGGATGTACTGTTCCGTCTTGGCCAAGAGAGCCAATCCCACCAGGTGAGTCAGGTGAGATCAAAGTACAGTTCGATTCTAAAGGAAAAGGAAAAGTAGGAGGAAACAATCAGTCTAAGAGAGTAACACTTACTGCTAATACTGATCCAGCTCAAACTTTCCTAACTATCAAAGGAAAAGTAAACAAAGAGGAAGCAGCTGCTACACCAGCAAGCTAATAAGTTACCTTTGTTTAACCATTTCTAGTTTCGTTACTAGAGAAAAAGGTATAAAGAAGTTCATTCTACTACGGTAGGATGGACTTTTTTATTTTAAAGTGATACTTTTAAAGGAAATTAGAATCGATAAAATGATGGTAATAAATAGAATTGCTTTTTCCGTAGTACATAGAACTTGTATCTTATTTGTGGCTTTATTGATATGGTCTTCTTGTACTAATAAGAATCCCAAAGAAATTAAGATACCGGATGGTTTTGAATTGCAAACTCCTGATAAAGATAGAGGTGAGATCCTTTACGTAAAGTATAAAAATGAAATGCAGATTTCAGTCTCTACTAATGCATCAGATATTATTAAGAAAAGCATGTTTTACGGACCTAGACTTATGAAGCAAACATTCGATCTTAGGTTTCCAATTTTGCTAAAGAAGCATAAGGGAAATGATCTCCAGGATTTTAATCATTACTTCGTTAACGGTAATATGTATATGAATCAATCTTTTGAATATAATACAGGTAGTTCAGTTGGATATTATGAGTATGGAGCGCTTTATATTGAAAAGCCAGAATCGTATTATGAGTTTTATATTTCAGGAAGTAAAGAATTTAGAGATGCACACAGAGTAGTAATCAATTCACTCTTAGAAGGATTTTAATTTTTATCATAATCGCTAAAGATCTAAGTGCTCTAATGTGAGATTATCATGCATTGAGCGTACTTGTCCACCACTTGTCCACAGTATTTACGGCCTTGTCCGCCTTGTGTCCACAGCAATAATTAAGTCGAGAGCTATGTCGAGCTCTACCTTTGGATTGTAATTATGAGGAAGCTGATTGTCATGCCGAAATCAGTTTTCAGTTTTACAATTTCAATCACTTAATTAAACTTAATTTATTATGAAAAATTTATTTTATGTCTTTATTGCAGCTATCCTGATGACTGCATGTAGTAAAGATGAAGGCGGTCAAAGTGCAAGTAATCTACCTGCAGAATTTCAATCTTTAAATGGAATATTTAATGGACAGGGAATAGGAGCTGCAACGAATATAGGCGATGATATTATTTTATTTTTCTCATTAGATGGTCAGTCATATGCTTGGTACGAGGAAAACGAAATCAAACGAACGGCTAGACTTGATGAAGAGGATGGATTATTTGATGGATATGCTTTAGGTACTGTAGGAGCGGCCATTGACTTTGAGGAAGAGCAGTTAGTATTTTTTAATAAATCGGGTGGCGTATACCAATGGGCAGACATCGATCCAGATGCTGTAGTAGGTGCTTCGCTTAATGACTCATTGATAGAATTTAGTGATGTTACTTGGGGACTTAGTGAATGGGGGATAGATGACTCTTGTCCATTTGATGATATCGGAGCTATGATGGGTTTTAGTAAATTTCCTGAAGGCTGTAATATCGTGGAAGATGATGATCTCTATCTATGGATGATCAGCGATGATGGCGATGCATTGACTCGATATGTCAAAGAAGATACTGACTTCGATGATGATGTGGATTTAGAGTTGTGGAGATCAGAAAATCTTTGTGGAGGGAGCCCAGTAGTATTCCCAATGCAATCTATTGGTGCTGCCTGTATTTACGAAGACGATATACAATCTGTTCAATTGTTCTTTAGTAATTCTGGGAAACAAATGACCATTTTTAATCCTTCTACTGGGATGTATTCGGAAGTATTTAATATTTAGATTCTAGAGTTAAAGAAACTCCTATTTACGGTTTACAATTATTTTTTCCTTCTTAATGAAGGTGATTGAAAGGGAGGATTGTACCTTTTGATTGAGGTGCTTCCTTCTCCTTTCTAATTTTTTCTCTGCATTAATCCAAAAAGAATAACCAAATGAAAAAGATAACTCTACCTTTTCCAACAACTTCCATATTTAATAAGTGGATAACAGTTTTATTATTGATGATTGCTTCTACTTACCTTGTATTGGGCCAAACATATCATGTGGATATCAATGCATCTAGTGGCAATGGATCAGCAAGTGATCCTTGGAATAGTATACAAGATGCTATGGATGAAGCCACGCCAGGTAGTACGGTGTTGATTCATGGTGGTGTATATAATGAATCACTTTATGTCAATGTTTCTGGAAATGAAGGTCAGTATATTACGTTTAAAAATTACAACGAAGAAGAAGTAATTATAGATGGTACAGGCCTAACTAGTTATGCCTTAGTAGAAATTTATAATGTTCATCACATTGCCATAGAGGGCCTTACGATACGCAATCATATGCAGCTAGATGCTGTGGGAGTATTAGTGGAAGAGACTTGTAATGATATCCGAATCAAGGATTGTGATATCTATAATATAAATTTTTCTACAGATCCTGATGCTGAAGTTTCAACTAACACTAATGCGCAACCGATTGCTGTATACGGCACTGACTCTAATCATCCAATGACTAATATTGAAATTCTAAATAATTATATCCATGACTGTCGAATAGGATATTCTGAAGGATTAGTAATCAATGGGAATGTCGATGGATTTAAAGTGATTGAGAATCAGGTATATAATCTAACTAATATTGGAATAGATATCATTGGTCATGAAGGTTCTTGTGATGATCCTGACCAAGATCAAGCAAGAAATGGAGTGGTAGCTTTTAATTTTGTTTCTAACTGTCAATCTCCTTATGCAACATCAGCTGGCATTTATGTAGATGGTGGACGTGACCTCATCATTGAAAGAAATTGGGTGAATAACAATCAATGGGGAATAGAGATTGGATGTGAAAACATTGGCAAAAGTACTTCTAATGTCATTGTTAGAAACAACTTTATCGCAGCTAATGTATCTGCTGGCTTAGCAGTGGGAGGTTACGATTTTCCTTCTGGAAGTGGAAAAGTTACTAATGTAAAAATACTGAATAACACACTCTTTGGTAATGATACTGAAGATGATTATACAGGCGAGATATACTTATCCTATAATGAAAACTTAAAGATAACGAACAATAATATCTATGGTACTGCTGCATCAGGATATCTATTATCTACTGAAGATCTGGTACCCTCTACCAACATAGACCTTGATCACAATAACTGGTATAGTAATGTAGGAGTAGGTCAGGAAGAGTATTATTATGAAGGTGTAGATTATCAAGGTGCTGAAGAATTCCTTAGTACTACTAATCTAGCTTCTACATGGCTATCTATCGAAAGTGCTTATGTCAATATTGATTCAGATCAGCTTCACCTAAGTGTAAATTCGCCATTAATCGACGCGGGTATCATGATTGATGATATGGGAGATCTAGATCTAGACGGCCATCCTAGGGTTTTAGGAGCAACTGTTGATATTGGGGCAGATGAGCAAAATGGAAGTGTAAATACAATAGAAATAGAAAGTGATCAATTACAGATTGGCCCTAATCCAGCGAGTAAGTCGCTTTATATTACTAGCCCAAAACGGACACCTCTCAGCATATTTACAAACTCTGGTCAACACATTAATACCCTGCAACTGGAACAAGGTGAAAACCAATTAGATATATCTCATCTCGCTACTGGAGCGTATATATTAATGACACCTTATCAGAAGAAAAGATTTATAAAGATGTAAATAGTCATTGGCAAGGATAGAAATGGATATATCCAAGTTCTGTCCACTGATTCATTGTCTTTAAAGTGAGTAGGACAATGTAAATAGAAGCTGCAACACGGATAGATACAGTGTTGTGGCTTCTTTTATTAAAAGTCATAAATATTAGTTGTCTACCCATTGTCTACCTTGACTATGAGACAGTTATAAGTATATGTAGTATCTTCGAATCATTATTTAAAACCAAAATCAGCCTTGAAGTAGCTGGATTTTAAAGATAGCTAGATACTTCAAAGCATGTTTTGGATAACCCTATTTTAGCCATGCCAAACCAAAATAGTATTGTGAAAAGGTGCTTCTTGTGCCTCTTCGCCCTAACGTTCATTATCCACGATTCTAATGGTCAAACTAGTACTGAGATTGATAGTCTCATAGGTTTACTAGATCAAGATTTACATGATACCACTAGATACAATGTCAATTACGAATTATTCAGAAAGAATTATCGAAGAGATATCGACAAAGCCAAATCATACTTGGATGAAGAGCTCCGAATAGCTCAATCACTAAATGATGAAGATAGAATTGCTAGATCGCAAAATCATTTGGGTATCTATTATAACATAACTTCTAGGTATGAAGACGCTTTATTAGTTTTCCAAAACCTTAAAGACCAATACGAAAAGCAAGGGAATCAAAGCAGAGTATCTAAATCGCTGACTAATATGGCCAATGCCTACCGAAGGTTGGGTAAAATCAAAATGGCATTAGAGGTTCAAATGGAAAGTTTGGCAATAGATGAAGAATTGGGTATTGAAGGCAATGATATGGCCAACAATTATTTCTCTATCGGTAATATGCATGGCGAAATTAATAATCTGGATGTGTCTACTCAATGGTATACTAAAGCTGCGACTATATATCAAGAGATTGGTAATGAAGAGTTCTATCATCGATCGAAGCATATGATAGGGCTTAATTATATGATCGCGGATTCATTAGATATAGCAAAAACAAATCTCGAAGAAGTAAAGGCATATTATGTAGAGAATAACTTGCGATCAGCCTTAAATATGGCATTAGATAATTTGGGTACTGTGGCAGAGAAGCAAGGCAATATTGATGAGGCGATTAAATTATTTAATGAGGCTTTGACCAGTGCGGAATCGGTAAATCAAATCAATATGCAAGGTGAAATGAATCAAAGGATAGGAGCTTTGTATCTCGATCAAAATAAATACACAGAAGCCATAAGATATGCTTCAAAGGCTTTAGACATATCTTCTCGAATCAAAGAGCGTCGCAATACTGCATTTAATTTACAGATCTTAAAAAATGCTTATGGAGCCTTGAATGATGTTCCTAATGCATATAGATATCAAACTAGATATATGTCATTAGCAGATTCTATTAATACGGAAGATAACAAGGCGGCACTAGAGGAAATAGAAGTGAAATACCAAACTGAAAAGAAAGAGCAAGAGATCGCAATATTAGAAGAAAAAGCAAAAGTCGATCAACTTAAACAGAAAGGCTTGTTAGGTGGTGTTTTTGGCTTATTGGGTTTAGTAGGGGCGCTGCTTTATGCGATGAGAGAGCGAAGAAACAAAAATAGAATGGCTCAAGAGAAATTGGATCAAGAGTTGCAATTTAGTCGGCAAGAACTGGAAGCAAGAAAACAAGAACTCACAGCATTCGCTATACAATTGGCAAATAAAAATGAGACTTTAGAATCCATTAAGAAGGAGGTCAAAAGCGTAAGTCAAAATAGGAGTGATTCTAAAACCATACAAGGCATTATCAATACCATTGATTTTAATATTAATGATGATAATAATTGGGAGACTTTTAGAGATCGATTTGAAGCGGTGCACAAAGATTTTGAAAAAAATATTAAAAATAAATTTAATCAAGTGACCACTAACGATCTTAGACTGATGTCGCTTTTGAAAATGAGTTTGACGTCTAAAGAAATTGCAAACATTCTTAACGTATCACAAGATGGAGTAAAAAAAGCAAGATATCGATTGCGGAAAAAATTAGGATTGGAAACTGGAGATAGTTTGGAAGAACTGATATTGACTCTTTAGACTTTTTTATAATCAAGATTACTTATTGACTGATATGAAATACTTCATCATACTCGTGGTCTCATTACTATTATGTAGTGACTCTCGATCTCAAACTCAAGCTGCTTTGGATAGCATGATGCTTGAAATTCCATCTAAGCATGATACTTTGCAGATAGTGGAATACACTAAAGTTTTATCAAGATATTTTTATATGAACTTGGATTCTGCCCAATCCGTAATCAATGTTTTGGAAAGGGTAGTGGATGCCTATGGAGACCCTAAATACAAAGCGCACTTATTAAATTTAAAAGCCATATATGCTCAGTCTACAGGAGACAATCCATTGTCCATAAAGTACTGGCGTAAGTCTATCGCTATGTATCGCGAAATAGGTAATCGTGAACGAGAAAGCGCATTGCTTAATAATATTTCTGGATACTATCGTCGGACTGGAAAATTAGATAGTGCTTTATTACTACAGATGCAATCCTTAGATATCAAAAAAGAATTGGGTCTTACGGGTGTGGAAATGGCAGCTACTTATTGGAATATTGGTAATGCACAAAGTGATGTCGTAGAGTATATCATTTCGAATGAGTGGTATCGCAAGGCAGAAAAAATATATGCAGAAGTAGAAGATGAGCAATCCCTATATGGAGTAAGATATTTAATAGCACTTAATCTACAGTTGATGGATTCGTTGGATAAAGCGATGCCTGTATTTGAAGAAGTTATAGAGTATGATCGACGTACTAATCAGCTGAATAATCTTGCTGGAGATTTGGATAATTTGGGTACGATTGCATTAAATCTTGGAAACTATGAGGAAGCGGAAGATTATCTTTTGGAAGCATTAGAATTAGGATTGGCTAATGGAGAAAGAACACTTCCTGGATTTGTATACAGAAGATTATCACAGCTCTATCTCAAAACCAAAGAGTATGAGAAAGCCATGAAGTATGCTCAACTTTCCTTGGCTAATGCAGAAGAATTCAAACAGGATAAGAAGAAAGTGAGCGATTATCTCGTCCTATCTCAAGTATATGATTCTTTGAATATTTGTGGACCTGCCCTCAGTAATTTTAAGCAGTATCATGCTTTATATGATTCTATATTGGGTGTGGAAAAACTAGCGGCTATGAGCGAACTGCAAATTAAATATGAAACTGAAAAGAAAGAGCAAGAAATAAAATTATTAGAAGAAAAAGCCAAGACGAGCAAGATGAAGCAAAGAGGGATGTTAGGTGGGTTTATAGCTTTAGGAGCATTGGCTGTGTCTCTTATTTTTGGTCTTCGTCAAAGGCTACGTAAAAATCAGTTAGAGAAGGAGAAGTCAGATCAAGAATTGGAGTTTAGTCAAAAAGAGTTAGAAGCTAAAAAGCAAGAACTTACGGCCTTTGCGTTACAGCTCGCTAATAAGAATGAAACATTAGAAAGTATAAAGCGAAATGTTCAAGACGTACGAACTAATTCAGATGATAGGCGATCTATACAAAGCATTGTAAATACTATAGATTTTAATATTAATGATGATAATAATTGGGAGACCTTTAGATTGAGATTTGATGCTGTTCATAAAGGCTTTGAAACCAATGTTAAATCAAAGTTTAATGCGGTTACGCCTAATGAATTACGGCTTATGGCTCTATTGAAAATGAATCTTTCCTCTAAAGAGATAGCCAATATTTTGAATGTGTCTGGTGAGGGAATTAAAAAGGCTCGGTATCGATTGCGTAAAAAGTTAGAATTGCAAACGAGCGATAGTTTAGAGGAGACGGTGATGAGTTTATAGCAATTGTAATTTACAGATTAGAGCATTTTATTGAAAGGGTCTTTATGCTATTTCATAGAGTGACGAATGGCAGTTAGAAGCTTTGTTCTTAAAAAGAATTCGTAAAAAAATAGAATATATTGATATATGGGGAATCAATAAGGCGCAAAATGGATTCATAGTATTCTGGTACACCATTACTCAATACTAAAATGCCTGTATGCTAAATAAGCTGAATAAAATTAAACCCGAAAACCCTGTAGATAATGTCATCCGTCAACTCCGACTATTGATTAATACTGGAGAATTAAAACCAGGAGACATTTTGCCTTCTGAACGTAAACTTTCTGAACAAATGGGAGTAGGGCGATTGGTGGTAAGAGATGCTATTAAGAAATTAGAGTTTTATGGACTGGTAAAGACTTATCCTCAATCTGGTACAAAGATTAAAGGGAAAGGATTAATGGCTTTAGAGGGGCTTATATTAGATATACTTGATTTCGAGGAAGCTGATTTTATGTCTATTGTAGAAATAAGGAATTTGTTGGAAATTAAGTCAGCAGGCCTAGCGGCTTTGAAAAGAACTGATGAAGACATCGAAAGGATCCAACACGCATTACTAGAATACGAAAATAAAGTTAATCAAAACCTTTCTGCAGCAAAGGAAGATTTTCAACTGCATCTTAGTATCGCTGAAGTAAGCGGAAATTCTGTATTAAAGCTATTGATGAACATTATTACACCTGATATCTTGAATGGTTTCAATACAAGCTATCCAGTCCAAGAGGATAGAACAAAAGATATTTTAATAGAACATAAGAATATAGTAGATCAGATTATTGCTCAAAACCCTAAAGAGGCAAAAAATGCTATGCGACAACATCTTCGCGGAGCAAATAGTATGTTTTTCAAGAAGTTGAATGAAGAATAGTTTTTCAAATTCGATGTTAATAAATAATTGACCCTTATAAAATAAAAAAGCGACAGACCCAATCAGTCTGTCGCTCTTTTTAGTTTGGTTTTTCTATTTAATTCTTTACGACTTTATGCATTATAGTATTCTCTGATCCAACAATGTTTAAGTAGTAAACTCCTGGACCTAATTCTGAGAATGATATCTGTTTGCTCATACCGTTTTTAGATCTTAGTAATACTCCGTTAGAATTATACAAATTAAGTATTGCATCATCCATTTCACCTACAGATTCGATATATAAAATATCATTCACTGGATTAGGGTATATGGTGAGTGCTGATCTCTTATTTTCAAAATCTAACGCGATTACATTACTATGTTCATATCTTCCATCATAATCATTTTGCTTTAATCGATAGTAGTTAGTTCCGGCTGCTGGTGCAGTATCAATGAAAGAGTATTGGTTGACTGTATAGGAATTATTGTTGCCACGTACATTGCCGATCGTAATCCAATCCTTACTGTTGTTACTTCTTTCAATATCAAAATCTTTATTATTTATTTCTGAGGCAGTCTCCCAAGTTAGCTTAGTTCCATGTTCTGTTTTTTCTCCAACAAATTTGGTTAACACGACTGGGAGCGCAGCTTGAACACAGATTTCTACTTCATCCGTATTGGAAGTATAGTCGACTGTATATACTATCGATGGGTCTGAACTTGT
>CALBEE010000118.1 GCA_937927575.1 uncultured Saprospiraceae bacterium
AAATGGAAAACGGTGCTACCTTTTTTACAGAATGACATTAGCCTTCTTTGCCCTACCGCAACTCGTCTTCCTAGGTCTATTATCTTTAGTATCAACTACAAGATAATATCCTATTTACTATATGGATATAAAAGTAAAAGGGCCTACCTCTCGGTAAGCCCTTCTGTCTATTCAAATTTCCAAAACCAATTACAATTATCCTATGAATTAGCTTCGAAAGCTATTTGTCTAAATATTAAAAATCAAACTTAATGCCTTGCGCTAAAGGAAGCGTAGTACTATAATTGATTGTATTTGTTTGTCGACGCATATAAGCTTTCCAAGCATCTGATCCAGACTCACGTCCTCCACCAGTTTCTTTTTCGCCTCCAAATGCTCCTCCAATTTCTGCACCACTTGTTCCGATATTTACATTAGCAATACCACAATCAGATCCTGCGCAGGATAGGAATAGTTCTGCTTCTCTAATATTGGTTGTCATGATTGCAGATGACAATCCTTGAGGTACGTCATTTTGAATTGCAATAGCATTTTGTACTCCACCTTTGTACTTTATAAGATAAAGGATCGGTGCAAACGTCTCATGTTGAACGATAGCCATATCGTTAGTTACTTCTGCTACTGCAGGCTTTACATAACAACCACTTTCTTTTCCTTTTCCTTTCAATACTCCTCCTTTGACAACGAAGGTTCCGCCTTGATCTTTGATCGCTTTTAATGATGCTTTATAAGCTTCTACAGAATCCGTATCGATGAGTGGCCCCATATGCATTTTTGGATCTAATGGATTACCGATTTTAATCTGCTTATAAGCCTTCGCAATTTTACTTTTTACAGTTTCATAAAGACTTTCATGAATGATCAATCTTCGAGTCGAGGTACATCTCTGTCCACAGGTACCGACAGCTCCAAATACCGCTCCTGTCAATACTAGATTTAAATCTGCATTAGGAGTAACAATCATTGCATTATTTCCACCCAATTCTAATAAAGTATTTCCTAATCTACCAGCCACTTCTGCCGCCACTATCTTACCCATACGAGTAGATCCAGTAGCAGATACTAGAGGTACTCTGCTATCTTTAGTCATGTACTCACCAATCTCATAATTACCGTTAACGAGGCAAGAAACTCCCTCAGGCACTTTATTTGCTTTCAATACTTTATGGAAAAGATTTTGACAAGCTACACCACACATAGGTGCTTTTTCAGACGGCTTCCATACACAAGTATTTCCACAAACTAAGGCGATCATAGAATTCCATGACCAAACTGCAACTGGAAAATTAAATGCTGAAATAATCCCAACTACACCTCTTGGATGCCATTGCTCATACATTCTATGCGAAGGACGCTCTGAGTGCATCGTAAGACCATACAATTGACGTGAAAGCCCTACAGCAAAATCACAGATATCAATCATCTCTTGTACTTCACCCCAACCTTCTTGGAGAGACTTACCCATTTCATATGATACCAATCTTCCTAGAGCATCTTTATTCGCTCTGAGTTCTTCACCATACTGTCTTACGATCTCACCTCTTTGTGGCGCCGGCATTAATCTCCAAGTGTCGAAGGCTTTTTGTGAAGCTTTCATTACTTTTTCGTACTCTTTCTTACTGGTTACTGATACTCTTCCGATCAGCTTCCCATCTACAGGTGAGTAAGATTCGATATACTGCTTTGAAGCAGCTGTTGATTTTAGGCCAGTAGAAGTACCATCGTTTTTCTTCTGAAGCCCAAGTTTTTTTAAGAATGTTGTAGTCATATTGCTATGCTATAATTTAAGTGAGTGAATGTCATATTGAAATATGGGGCAAATGTAAGGTTTTTTGATAGGTATTATTAGGATCGATTAGTTTGAAAAATCTACGACGCATCGGATACGAGAATTGAAGCAGAAATTCGAAAATTCCCAAAATAAGCCCAAACGAGGGATTGGATTTTAAAGTATTATCTTTAGTCAAAGTTCTAAAAAAACCATGACTATGAATGCACTTAAAACCTTATGCCTGTTACTAGTTCTCGTAAGCTCTTCTTCAATATTTGCACAAAAAGAAACCTTAGTAAAAAAGCCTGGATTTTTCTGCACTAAATTTTATCATGGTGATACCCAAATCAACAAAGATGAGATGTTTCAATTATTTGAAAAGGCTAATCAACCAGAGCTAATTAATATGTACAAACACGGCCACAATTCTTTTCAAATAGGTGAATTTTTAGGAGGAATAGGAGGATGGCTTTTAGGAGATCAATTGGGTAGATTTGTAACTAACAAAGAAACGTCTCAAAAAACAATTGCTGTGGGATTTGCTATCACGGGATTATCTTTAGCACTATCTATACCCGGGGCTAGAAAAATGAAAAAAGCCTTACGTATATACAACGAAGAATCCAAAGATTCCAAATTTACTATAAATACAAAGCTTACATCAAATGGATTAGCTTTTGTCTTTAATTTCTAAAAATCGCCTTAACATCTGATTCTTTTCGTCATTAGAAAATGACTACATCGCACTGGTCAATAACAGATCCAAACTTGTATATTTCATTTCAAAACGTTTACTGAGATACTCATTAGTAAGACATCCTTTATAAGTATAACATCCATTACGAATTCCCTTACTTGCGTAAAGAAGATGCTCTATAGATATAGATCCGCCAGTTCTAAGAAGAAGTGGTGTAAGAATATTACTTACCGCTACTGATGCCGTACGACTCACTTTAGAAGCTATATTAGGTACGCAGTAATGGATCACACCATGTTTCACAAAAGAAGGATTATCATGTGAGGTCATTTCACTCGTTTCTACACATCCACCTTGATCGATACTTACATCTACTATTACCGAACCCTCTTTCATACGAGATACCATTTGCTCTGTAATCAGAATAGGCGTCCTACCTGTCTTACTATGTATAGCACCTATCACAACATCCGCACTCATCAATTGGTATCCTAGATAGACTGGATTGATCGCAGAAGTATGCAACTGACGGCCTACTATCGATTGTATCCGCATCAATTTGGATATATCGTTATCAAAAATCCTAACTGAAGCACCAAGACCTAAAGCTGTTTTAACAGCAAACTCTCCTACTACTCCAGCACCTAAGATGACTACTTTGGCTGGTGGCACTCCACTCACTCCACCCAATAATACACCACGACCTTTGCTAGTATTAGTTAGATATTCTGATGCGGTCAACATAGATACCATTCCAGCTATTTCACTCATAATTCTAACAATAGGAAAAGAACCATCTTCAGATTGCAAATATTCCATTGCCAATGCGGTAACTCTTTTTTTCTTGAGTCGATTCAAAAACTCTGGTGTCAATGATGGAATTTGTAATGAGGAAATCAAAATAGCATCTTGATCCATCATATCAATTTCTTCCAATGTAGGAGGTGCGACCTTCAGAACAATATTAGACTTAAAAACTTGATCACGGCTCGAAGCAATTTCTGCTCCTGCTTCAGAATAATCTATATCACTAAAATTACTTTCTTCTCCTGCCTCTGTCTCTACAATTACTTTATGGCCATAACCTACCAGCGTGCGAATAGAATGCGGAACAATAGAGACTCTATGTTCACTACTTAATATTTCCTTTGGTATACCAATAGTTACTCCTTTCTTATTTTCATCTACCGCTAGCATCTCTGCTTGCGTTTCGTACTGGCCTTTGGTGAAAAACTCACTAAACATTGCTGATTTACCACCTTCGTTCATAGCTTATCTTTTCGTTTTAAATGATTGTTGATTAAGTCTTTACAATGATATTACTTCTAATCTTTTTACAGAACTAGTTCGCTCTCGCATCAGTCCATAATTTATTTAGTATTTCATCCACCCGCAACCATTGGTTTTTATGCATTTTCAATGTATTGACACCTTTCATAGTAATGCTATAATACTTTCTTTTTTTTCCAGTAATAGTCTGACTCCACTTCGATCGTAATAATTCTTTTTTCTCCATTTTCTTAAGAACTGGATACAAGGAGCCTTCTTGCCATATAATAGCGTTTTCAGAAATTTCACTTATTTTTTGAATAATCTCATAACCATAAGATTCTTCTTGTTTAATAATTGTCAAAATTATTGGGATGCTAGTAACAGCCATCAAATCTTTAGTTAGCGTACTCATATTCAATCTTTTACAATATTCTAAATATACATAGAATTTCTAAGTATCCTTAGTCAAATACTCTAAAGCAAAAAAGAGGCCACCTAGATTAGGCAGCCTCTAATTTTATTATTGATCTGTATCTAAAACTTATTCCTTAATAAATTTCTCAGTCAATACTTCTTCTTCAGTTTCTACGCTGATTAAATATATTCCAGAAGTGAAAGAAGAAACATCAATTGAATTTTCTAAACCTTTGAGATTATTCGATTGATATACCATCTGACCTGTTACAGAATAGATTGATATCTTATTAATGTTTTCTTCAGTAGTCAAGAACAGCTTATCACTAGCTGGATTTGGCGATACTGAAATATCACTATCATTATCTACTAATCTTGCATTAGATACTGTATGTAAAGCTGTGATAGAATTTGCTACTCTGGCACCAGATCCATTACCAGTAACTACTACTTGATCTATATATACTCTATCAGCATTGGCACTTGCATCACACTGGAATCTAAATTGTCCACCATTCACTAGGTTGTAGTTTGATGCATCTAAAGTTACAGTCGCATTGTAGAATGTATTATTGTTGAAGTCCGTTCCACTTGCATAAGTAGCTACAGTCTGCCAACCAGATCCATCATTATATCTCAACCAGAAATCTTCCCCATTTTCCATGCTATTAGGATAGAAATAGAAATCTACTGTTACACTTCCATATCCACTTAGATTATAACCAGATGATGTCATAGATGAAGCTGTACCTGAGTTATCTCTAATACGAATTGAATAACTTCCTTCGTATGATCTATCACCAGAATATCTGAAACAATCAGATCCACCGTCACTCCAGCCATCCCAGCCAGTCTCAAAATAATGCGCACCTAGCTCATCACTTCCTCCACCTGTATCACATGGATCACATGATCCTCCACAATCTACCCCTGTTTCATCGCCGTTCTGAACTCCATCATCACATGTTGGTCCTGAAGTACTCCCCAAACAATAGTTGGTAACTTCAGAAGAACCAAATGATCCTCCACTAGCCAGCACTACTCCGCCACTGGATACTGTATATGATCCATTTCCATAAGAGCAGCATATACCATCTCCATAAGAATCAAGTATTGTAAAGTCATAACAACCATCTGCCAGACATTCTTCTATGGTAATAGTACTGCCATCTGGTTCGCTTCCATAAGTACCACCGGAAGCTACAGTTGCTCCTGATGCATTAGTAATAGACCAGCTTGTTTCCTCAGGATAGATATCAAACGTAATGCTAATAGTTACCACATTATCGCTACATCCAGTTGGACACGCATTACAATCTGGACCTCCACAATCTACGCCTGTTTCACTTCCGTTTTGTATGCCATCGTTACACGTAGGACATGCCGCGCAATCTGGGCCGCCACAATCTACGCCTGTTTCACTTCCATTTTGTATGCCATCATTACATGTTGGACATGCCGCACAATCCGGACCGCCACAATCTACACCTGTCTCACTTCCGTTTTGTACTCCGTCATTACAAGTAGGACATGCTGCACAATCAGGACCACCGCAATCTACTCCAGTCTCACTTCCATTTTGCACGCCATCATCACAGGTTGGTCCTGTTCCTCCTCCTAGGCAGAAGTTTGTTGTCTCACTAGAACCAAACTGACCACCACTTGCTAAAGTGTTTCCATCATTAGACACCGTGTAAGATCCATTTCCATATGAACAACATATACCGTCTCCATAAGTATCATTAATAGTAAAGTCATAACAACCATCTACTAGACATAATTGAACCTCCACAGTGCTACCATCTGGTTGACTTCCGTATGTTCCCCCTGAAGCTACTACAGCACCTCCAGAGTTAGTAACTGTCCAACTAGTTTCCTCAGGATAATTATCTAATGTAATGGATACAACCACTACATTATCAGAGCAATCAATTGGACAAGCATTACAAGAACCTCCACAATCTACTCCTGTTTCATCTCCATTTTGCACGCCATCATCACATGTTGGACATGCTGCACAATCCGGACCACCGCAATCTACTCCTGTTTCACTTCCATTTTGCACGCCGTCATCACAGGTTGGAGGAGCACCAGCACCGCATCCGTTAGATGAGAGAAGAGATACTCTTGACCCTCCAGCTCCAAATAGAGCTTGCATTCTGGTTTTTTGACCTTCTGTAAATAAATTCATACATCCATCATCAGAATAATCCATATAGTTTTCAACCATATCCGCGCTTCCGCATGAAGTGTGCCCTGAAGCACAACCATAATTAGGTGCATCAGATTCTGGTGTATCCGATACGAAATCATCAACACCACAACCACCATCACCCCAGATATGTCTGAGATTTAGCCAGTGTCCCACCTCGTGAGTCGCCGTCCGACCTAAGTTAAATGGTGCAGTAGCAGTACCAGTAGTACCAGTGTATTGATATCCATTAACTACACCATCAGTTGCAGCTGGACCTCCAGGAAATTGAGCATAACCCAATATTCCACCACCTATATTACATACCCAGAAATTCAAATAATCATCTCTTGGCCATGCATCTTTACCACCTTGAGCATCGAACTTAACGGCGTCATTAGTACCAAAACCATTGACATTTGTTGATGTTCTTGTAATACCCGTTGTGGCATTTCCATTTGGATCCACTGTAGCTAAGCAGAATTCAATCTCAGCATCTGCAGCCTGTGACCAATCGTTAGTCGCATCACTATTTAATCTTCTGAAATCTTCATTAAGTACATCTAATTGAGTTTGAATTTGTTCATCGCTAATGTTTTCTGTAGCTGTACGATAAACGACATGAAATACTACCGGAATTGTGACGACATCTCTTTCTAGAGCCTGTCCTTCAAATTGTCTAAGATGATTTTCAATCTTGTTTAAATCTTTAGATCTTTCTGGGTTTTGTTGAATTTGTTGTTCTAAGTACTCCATAGAACCGCACTGGCGTTGTGCTTGAGTAGAAATCATTGCCAGAAATAGCAATGACATTGCCAATAAAAGTTTGCGCATATTATAAAATTTTGTGTAAGTAATAGTATCGCTACAACCTTACTAGGAAGTAGCGTAATCTTGTGTGTAAAATTCGTTGTGTATAGAATACTATTGTACCTCCATTTCTATAAAATGCAAAAACCATTCCGTCATAATGACATATCGTTTGGCACACATAGATTCTAGCCATACAATAGCTATACCCTTCGCCTAAATATATGTATATATTCCAGTTATTCGAATAATTTTGAACTTTATATCTCCTAAATTCAGGGAATTCTTCTTATATCTTTTTTAATTCTTAGGGTATACCCCTATCAAAAACGCTCAATCCTGGATGATATCTATATTTCTTTTTGTTTTGGTAAAGAAAGAATCCATCTTATCCGCTATCTGTTTTTGACTTGCATTCTTTAAAAAATGTCAATTAGCTTGCAAAAAAAAATGTCAGTGCTTTTGACACCGACATTTACTATTCTATTGTTACTATTTCTTTTTATAGTTATTTTCAAAGAAGACTCGATACTTGCTTACCGATCGCTCACTAATGATTTTCCTATAGTTTCTTTGTGTAATCGGATAAACATCATATGCTATTTCTTCCCCTTTTATATATTCTCCTTTGTTCTTCTCCACAGTCTCAAAGTAATCCATTGATTCTTTCATATTCTTAAACTTACGTACTAAAATGATTTGAGCACCTTCATCTCTGTTTAAGAATATATCTGAGATTTGTAATTTCTTAGTCTTATAAAATTTCTTGTTGAAATTTGATACGGCAATCTTGGCATTAGTAAATTTAGAGGCATCCGATTCATAAACTACAACAGCAACATAATGTAATTTATCTTCTTCCAAATCAAATATATCATCTACCTCTTTAATCTCCACAACATCAAATGCGTCACTATCCCCTTTTAAAAATCTCATGATTTCTTGAGCCCTAACCTTCTGTGGAGTATTAGGATACCTTGTTATTACATCCTGTAAGGCTTTTATATAACCTTCTTTTCCCTCCTCTGCTCCAGTCACCATCGCAGATAATAATCCGAATTGCGCTTTCATGGTATTCTCCTTTCCAAATTGAGAATCTGAAGTTTCAATCCTATTTTTTACTGCAGAATATTTCCCTTCTTCAAAGAGTGCGTAAGTATTATCATAATACAACTCTACAGAATTATTTTCGTCATTTAGACTATCTAAGTAATTAGGGTCTAATAATGCTTTAGCGAATCGACTTTCTGGGAATTCATCAATAATTTTGTTCTTATAGTAGTTTGCTTTTGTAGTATTATTTAAATCAGAATAAGAAAGATATAGATAATAATATGCATCTAATATTTTCTCTGACTGAGGATATCTTGCCACTAATCGCTCTAGAGCTTCTACTGATTTTTCATAGTTTTTTACCGCTCCTCTAAAGGCAACTCCAAGATCATAAAGAGCCTCTTCAATTTTAGCATTAGCCTTCTCTAAAGAAGCAGGATTACTAGGAATATCTGCTAATGCTCTTTTTCTTTCGGCATCCGTAATGGCTACTTCTTCTTCCTCTACATCTCCGCCATCGTCAAAAGAATTAAATGACTGACTAGCAGCTCTTCGCCAGTTATCTTCTAGCTTTCGATCTCCCCACCTTTTATTAAACTCTTTAATTCCTTTTTCCTTCGCACTAAGGTTATAAGCAAAAAACTTGCTCTGACCAAAACCTCTAGATCTACTCGTCTGTCGTCCGTCGCTCAATCCATTATTACCAAATTTACTTCCACTCTTATTAGGTTTTTCTAGTGCTGCTGCTTCGGAAGCTGCTCTTTGTTCTAATACAAGTTTATCCGCTAATTTATCTAACTCTTCCTGAGACATACCACTTAGGGCCAACAGACTATCTTGTAATTCTATAGTCTCTATGTTAGAGGCAATTCTACTTAGATTTTTAGCGTATTGAGAAACTTCGGAATATCGTTCATCTATTTTATTCATGCTTAGAAGAGTACTATCATAATAATACTTTGCCGTAACATACTCTTCTTTTTCAAAATTAAGCGTTGCCATAAAATAGTATGCCTCTGCTTTTAATGGCAGATTGTTAGTATTATATTTTATAGACTGTGTAAAATTGATCAATGCGTCAGCCTCATTATTTTGAGCCAATGCTATCTCTCCAAGAGTGAAATATATTTGATCTTTAAATTCAGAATATTTGTTCTGCCCTAGCATCTTATTGATTTTTTTTGATGCTTGGTCATTTGTATCTGTACCAGCTAGCAAACCATTTTTTGCAATACTTAGATCAGCATTAAAATCCATTCGGAAATCTCCTTTGTGATCTTTTACTTCTTGAAATGCTTTTAGCGCATTAGCATATTGCTTATTCTTTTGATACAATTGAGCAATGATATAAGCATATCTCGCTTTTAATTTTCCATCATTAGATATTTCTATTGCTTCGCGAAGCTCAGGTATAGCTTTTTCATATTCTTTTTGAGCAATATATAAATGTGCTTTAGCTGCAGGTACTTCTCTGGTAACTTTATCCTCGGTTAATGTTTGACTTAATTTTCTCAATAGATATTCGGCATTACTATACTTTTCCCTCTCTATATAAGTCTTTGCTAACCATAGCATTCCTTCCGAATAAGCCGTCTCATCTTTCTTTTTTTCCTCTTTCTTTTTAGGCTTATACTCTTCTTCCCCATCATCCTCTGCTACTACCACTTCTTTCTCATCCTCTTCAGGAATTACCTCTTCTATTTCAGGAGTTACAGGAGTTTCAATTATTTCTTCTTTCGGTTCTTCAATTTCAACTTTACTTTCCTCTTTTGTTTCCTCTACCTTCTTTTTGGTACGCTTCTTTTTGCCTCCACTTCTCTTTCTATTTTTCTTTTTTTCTTCTCGTTCTTTTTTTCTTCGCTTTTGTTCTTCTTCTTTCTCTTTCTTTCTTCTTTTACGCTCTTCTTCTTTTGCCTTTTTAGCTTCTTCTTTTGCCTTCTCTTTTGCCTCTCTTTCTTTTTTTCGCTGCTCCTCTTTCTCTTCCTTTTCTTTCTTTCGTTCTTCTTTCTGATTCTTTTTTTCTATTTCTCTTTCTTTCTTTTTCTGCTTTGTTGACTTTTTCTTTTTCTTGTAATTACTCCCATACGGATTAGCAGGGTTAAATTCTTCTTGGAAAAATTCAAAGGTCTCCTGCGCAGTTTCATAATCTTGCTTAAGATATTGGGCCTTACCCATGAGTACGTAACAATCATCAACATAATCGCCTACTTCATGTATTGTAGCCACTCTAATCACTTTTTCTATAGCAGCATCTAATTGGCTCGCTACCATCTTTGGATTCTCTACATCAGTGTAAGAATACACCGGCAATATCTGATTATAATTATCTTGGCGTGAAGCTTCTAGAGTCGCAAAACTCTCTTCCATCAACTCATTCGCATTAAAATATCCATTATACTTAGATGTAAACGTATGATAAAACTTCTTAAATCCTGATACTTCATCCTTCCTCTTCTTAGTAGCACAGCTACTTATCATTATGGCTAATACAGCCAATAAGATGAATGATATTCTTTTATTCTGAATCAATTTATGTTGTCCTTTACTGAATAGATGTAGTTTCTTATTTGTGTCACATAGCTTAGACTCTACAAAAATATACTATTAAGCCTATATTAGTTCTTTCTATGCCACGTATTATAACTGATAACTAGTACTTTATATTTGATTTTACCCTTAAATTATATTTCTCACGAGTAATCTATCTCGATACAGTTAGATTTGTGTGTTTTATTACCATATCTCGTCTAAAAAGCGGCTAATAGCGTGCCATTCTCGTACATTTGCATTGTTTTAAAAGTATAAATTACATTATACCCTACTCATGTCTGAGGATAAGAAAGATGACCTAACATTTTGGGAACGTATACAAGAGACGTTTAAGGTTGTAATATTGGATGAAGAGACCTTCCAAGAAGTGCGTTCTTTTCGTCTCTCCAGACTTCGTATATATAGCATGTTAGCATTATTGTTCCTTTTGACATCAGCATTAATACTTTCCATATTCTTCTTTACACCCGCGAGAAAATTAGTGCCTGGATTTGGCGATATTGAAGAAAATAGTGAGTTTATTCAACTCAAAACTGAAATGGATACTTTAGAGAGTATCGTAACAAATCAACAAGTTTATATAAATAGCCTACGGACTTTACTTTCTGGTGAGTCTGACTCTAAATTACCTGATCTTACTACTGCCAATAGACCTAAGATATCCGAAAACATTGAGATATCAGGAGCACAAGTCGCTGAAACTACCAGATCTTTGAAACTGGATCAACTTTCGTTTGTACCTCCAGTTCGTGGGACTATAAGTGCACAATATGCACCTGAAAAAGATCATCAAGGCGTAGATATCGTAGCTGCTAAAGACACTCCAATTCAAGCTACCATGAAAGGAATTGTTATCAGTTCAGATTGGACAATGGAAACTGGAAATACGATTATTGTGCAACATCCACATGATATATTATCAGCTTACAAACACAATTCTGTTCTTTTGAAAAAAACAGGTGATCGAGTAGAAGCGGGTGAAGCCATTGCAATTATTGGCAATACTGGTGAACTAAGTGATGGGCCGCACTTACATTTTGAACTATGGTACGGAGGATATCATGTAGATCCTTCATTATATATAAGATTCTAAAATAAACTATAGCTAAATACTATGGATAATCAACTAAAACAACTGAAAAACGATCAAGGTGAGGCATTAAGTCCTATCCTTCCAGAAGATGTCAAAAACTATCTTATTGATATAGACGGGACTGTAACAGAAGACGTACCCAACGAAGAGCCAGAGAGAATGGCTACTTGTAAGCCGTTTGCAGATGCTCTAGAAATATTGAATAAGTGGTATGATGAAGGACATATTATCACCTTTTTCACTTCGCGAACAGAAGAGCATAGAGAAGTTACCGAAAACTGGTTAGCTGAACACAACTTCAAATATCATGGATTGCTTATGGGTAAACCAAGAGGTGGAAATTATCATTGGATAGATAACCACATTGTAAGAGCTACTCGATTTCATGGAAAATTCACCGATCTAATAGTCAAAAAGAAAAGCATTGAAGTATTTGAAAGATAAAATTAAAAAAGGCGATTCACTTAGTGAATCGCCTTTTTTAATTTTAAAATATGTTCTGGATCTTAGTCCTCGACTTCTTGTACTAACAATGCTACTTCCTTTCCCAATACCTCAACAAAACCTTTAGAGATTTCATAAGATTGAGCTTCTCCACTTGCACTTTTTACAGTAATTACTCCTTCTCCAAGAGCTGAAACTATCGGAGCATGACCTCTCAATATTTCAAATTGTCCAGATATTCCAGGTACTTTTACAGAAGTAATCTCTCCTTCGAATATTTGTCTCTGTGGTGTTAATACTACTAAGTTCATATTTATCTATTATTTCTATTCCTTAAGAAATTCTATCCTTGGGCTAACATTTTCTTACCCGCTTCGATTACATCTTCGATATTACCTTTTAGGTTGAATGCAGCTTCAGGATATTCATCCATTTCTCCATCCATAATCATGTTAAATCCTTTGATAGTATCCTCGATAGGAACTAATACACCAGGTAATCCTGTAAACTGCTCCGCCACGTGGAATGGTTGAGACAAGAACCTTTGTACTTTTCTTGCTCTATATACAACACTCTTATCTTCTTCAGAAAGCTCTTCCATACCGAGAATAGCAATAATATCCTGAAGCTCGTTATATCTCTGTAAGATTTGCTTTACTCTTTCAGCCGTATTGTAATGCTCTTCACCAATAATTGCTGGATCTAGAATTCTTGATGTACTGTCTAGTGGATCCACCGCTGGATAGATACCTAGAGAAGCAATCTTTCTAGATAATACTGTAGTTGCATCAAGGTGTGCGAATGTTGTCGCTGGTGCTGGATCCGTTAAATCATCCGCTGGTACATATACCGCTTGTACAGATGTAATAGATCCTCTCTTTGTTGAAGTAATTCTTTCTTGCATCAGACCCATTTCAGAAGCAAGTGTCGGTTGATAACCTACGGCTGATGGCATTCTTCCTAATAAGGCAGAAACCTCAGAACCTGCTTGCGTAAACCTGAAGATATTATCGATAAAGAATAGGATATCCTTACCACCATTTGGATCAGAAAGGTCACCATCTCTATAGTATTCAGCTAATGTAAGTCCAGATAATGCTACTCTCGCTCTCGCCCCTGGAGGCTCATTCATCTGTCCGAATACGAATGTCGCTTTTGATTCTTTTAGTTTAGACTTATCTACTTTTGATAGATCCCATCCACCTTCTTCCATAGAGTGTAAGAATTCTTCTCCATAGTTGATGATACCAGATTCTAACATCTCTCGTAATAAATCATTTCCTTCTCTCGTACGCTCACCTACACCTGCAAATACTGATATACCATCGTATCCCTTTGCAATATTGTTAATTAGCTCCTGAATCAATACCGTTTTACCTACACCTGCTCCTCCGAATAAACCAATCTTTCCACCTTTTACATAAGGCTCAATAAGATCGATTACTTTAATACCTGTAAAAAGTACCTCAGACTCAGTAGATAAATCTTCGAATCTAGGTGGCTTTCTGTGTATAGGAGATGTATTAGCAGACATGTCCACTGCTCCGATACCATCAATTGGCTCACCTACTACGTTGAATAGTCTTCCCTTGATTTGATCACCTGTTGGCATAGAGATAGGTGCTCCAAGATCAGAAACCTCCGTCCCTCTTGTGAGACCTTCTGTAGATTCCATGGCAATAGCTCTAACGCTATCCTCACCAAGGTGCTGTTGTACTTCAAAAACGAGTTCTGTACCATCTTCTCTTTTAATACTTAATGCATTAAGAATTTGTGGTAATGTTGATCCTTCAGCTGAGAAACTTACGTCAACTACAGGTCCGATTATCTGTTTGATTTTGCCTATGTTAGCCATGTCTTTTATAGAGTTTATATCTTAACTATTAGTCCGATTCGAA
>CALBEE010000119.1 GCA_937927575.1 uncultured Saprospiraceae bacterium
TCGTTGGGATCAAGCATTAAAAGCTTATGAGCAAGAATCTTATCTTGAAAATTTTACTCACATTTTAGAGTTTCTTAAAGATGATGATTTAGAAAATTTAAGTTATTCGGAAGATCGAGGCGTAATTACATTTCAATTTTACCAAGGCAGTAAACTAATTACTGGCACCGCTGACCGAAACAAATTGAGAGCTGAAGCCAAGATCGCTGTCACTAATGCATTAGAATTGGGTTTTACGCGATCTCTGATTGAGCAAAATTTTGCCTTGCAATATTGTCGGTTTGCATTGTGTGATAATGATGACATATGCATCATATTTGATACTTATGCTGTAGATGCTTCACCTTACAAAGTCTACTATGCACTCAAAGAATTGGCTGCAAAAGCGGATAAACATGACGATCTACTTTTGGCGGAATATGAGTCCTTATCTAAGGTAGGTGACCACCATATATCTAAAGTACCTCAGCCGATAAAGGATATTAAGTATAGATTCATTAAAACTAGAATTACTTCATTACTAGCACTCATCGATAGTGGAAAAATCAATATCCAAAAATATCCTGCAGGGTTATCATATTTGATCATTGATCTGGCATATAAGATTGATTATTTAGTAAAGCCAGAAGGATATACCATGGATCTCGTAGAAGAAGTACATCAGACCTACTTTCAATCTAAGAGTGAAGATATTCATGCTAAAAATCACAAGATCATTCAGCGCTTTAAAGATTGGTTAGAAAGACCTAGAGAGGATTTCGATAAAGAGATATATGAGGTGATTTCTACATTTGGAATCACTATGCCTTCAGGCCATGATAAGCTAGCTGAATGTATAGAAGGAGAACTTCCTAATGCTACTTGGTACTATGATAATAAGTACGATGATGTGGCATTAGCGATACCTTCATATTTAGTAGGTTATTTAATGTTTAGCTATGCTTTACCAGATCCAGATAGAGACTTTTTACATCTGCTCTATGAAATAATAGAAACAGATTACTTTACTGAGATGGGTTACCCAAATAATTATTGGAAAAAAGGAATGCTTAATGCTTCTGTTATTAAGAAGAGAATCAATAAAATAGCGGAAGCACACGAAGATAAATATCCAAGGTTAAAGCCTAATTTGGAAATGCTCAACTTTGCTGACATATGTACTTTCAGTAAGAGTTATATGATGTTATTATCTAAATTGGATATGTACAAGAAAGACCTCAGAAGCTAATGGTATTACACGGTCTAAGCAAGGTTGTAGAAAGGTATAAGGAAGTGATCATTCAGATCGCGACTCCCTACAGTGTAGGTACTGGGTTCTATTTAGCTTCATATGATCTAATTGTTACTAATGAACATGTTGTTAGGGACAATAAAGAAGTAGTAATTGATGGAGAATCTTTTGATCGTCAATTAGTACAAGTGCTCTATTTGGATGAAATCTATGATTTAGCATTTCTCAAGCCTCCAAAGAATCATAACATTCCCTCCATCTCTCTTAGAGAAGTTTCGGAATTAACTATTGGGGAAGTCGTACTTTCTTTAGGTCACCCTTTTGGTCAAAATTATCAATTCAAAGAAGGAAGGGTAGATGCTATCGAGTTCGAAGAGGAAGAAATACAGTATTATGAACATTCTGCATCCTTAAGTCCTGGAAATAGTGGAGGTCCCTTATTTGATTCGGACGGCTTATTATTAGGTATTAATACTTTTGTCATTACTGGAGGAAAAGAAGTAGGCTATTCTCTCCCTCTATCCAAACTCAAAGAAGGTTTACAGATTTACAGTAATAGCAATGCAGAGTACCTTGTAAAATGCGGAGAATGTAAAAAGGTCATTGAAGATTTAAACGAAAGCAGCAGGAGATGTACACATTGTGGTAGTAAGCTGACGTATATAAGTAAGATTCCTAAGTATGAGCCTATCGGTATCAATAAGCAAATTGAGGATATGCTTATAGAGCTTAATCATGATGCTATGCTAGCTCGAAGAGGTCCTTATAATTGGGAAGTGGAGCAAGGCAGTGCGCTTATTCATGTGGCTTACCATGAAAAAACGGGTTTGATCACGGGTGATGCACATCTCTGTAGTATACCTGATGAAGAAATATTACCGTTATATAGTTACCTTCTTAAAGCTAATTATGAATTGGAAGGACTAAGTTTTACAGTTAGAGACAATGAAGTTATATTATCATTATTAATATTTGATCAATATCTGAACAAGCTAACTGCGTTAAGACTATTCGAACATTTGTTTAAAATGGCGGATCATTACGATGATATTTTAGTAGAAGACTTTAATGCTAAGTGGCTGACATTTTAGGGACTTACATGGTATAGTTTTAGACTATATGTTAATTGTTGAGAATTAAACAAGATCATGATAAGGGTCAAAAGACAAATAGTTGTCATACTGATGCAGCATTTTGCAAGTTGTCCGGCTCTTATAAGTACGGATAATAAAAATCATGATTTTGTTTGACAATAGATGAATATTGCTAATTTTACTCTCCCACAACGAATAAAAATACAGCTATTACTCTATTTGACTAAACCTTTTAAAGCGTTTTAAATGAAGACTTTATCGAGACTATTGGTGTGTACGTTTATAGTTTTAGCTGGAATGACAACAGTTAAAGCTCAAGACATACACTTTTCTCAGTTCTACATGTCCCCTCTAAATCTAAATCCTGCTATGACAGGAGTGATGAACTGTAAAACTAGATTTGTAGCCAACTACAGAAATCAATGGGCATCAGTGCTCAAGGCTAATGCCTACAACACTTATTCTGCATCATACGACCAAAAAGTACCAGTTGGTAGAGAAGATTACTTCGGTATCGGAGGATCGCTTTGGGGTGATGTAGCAGGAGAATCAAGATTCGGAACTACTCAAGGTAGAATTTCTCTATCATATAGTAAGAAAATGGCCGGCTATCGTAAAAAGGCATCATACTTAGTAATAGGTGTTGATGGCGGTATGACTCAACGTCGTATCAGCGATAAAGATTTAAGATGGCCATCTCAAATAACAACGAATGGATTTGATCCAGACCTTTCACCTAATGAAGCTGGTTTTACAGATTTTGATTTCTTATTCGCTGATTTAGGAGCAGGTCTTTTATGGTTTAGCGTAATCGATCAAAATACTAACTATTATATAGGTGCAGCATTACACCACCTTAATCAACCGGATGTATCTTTCCTAGGATCTGTAGAATCTCTTTACACTAGAGCGACGATACATGCAGGTGCGCAATTCGAAGTGCAGCCTAAAATGAGCTTATTACCTTATGTAGTATTTATGGCTCAAGGACAACATAGAGAGTTCAATGGTGGAGCAAGTGTAAGATTTGCTTTAGGACCTAGTAGATTATCTAACCAAAGCTGGCAAGTAGGAGCATGGTATAGATTAGGTAGTAAAGAAGAAGGGGGAATTCACTCTGATGCAGTAATCTTATCTACAAGATTTGATTATGAAAACTTTGGTATCGGATTCTCGTATGATGTAAACGTATCTAAGTTAAGTTCCGCAGGTACTGCTAACGGTGCATTCGAATTCTCACTACAGTACTTAATCTGTGGTCCAGAGAATAGAGGAGTATACTGTCCAAGATTCTAAAAGAAAACAACCTTCAGGTTGTACAAAGAAATAAATAAAAGCCCTTCGAGTAATCGAAGGGCTTTTTAGTTTGAGTGTAGTCGCTCGCGAAGGTTTGGCGCGAGATCAGATGTTCAAGCAGTAAGATGTCTAATTAGAAGCCTATTTTCTGTGTTTGCTGCTTTTTCGTTCTTCATTTTTTCGCGAGTCAAATTGGATATTGAATACAAGTCACTGAGCTCAGATAATATTGTAAGATTTTCTCTCTTCAGAAGAGATCCAAAACCACTACAATCCTACAACTTTAAGTTAAGTCACTCGTTAACTATCTAGACGAAGTCTAAATAAGCAACATTGTCTAGCACTTTACGCCCTTTGCTGTTCATATCAATAAAGCTTTTTATCTTTGTGCCAAATTTATATAGCTAACTAAAACAGAACAAATTGAAGCCATTACATAGCAGCTTTAAAATTACTGTAGCTCTTCTTTTTTCTAGTCAATTATCTTTCGCAGCGGCGGACTCAAGTCCTAATTATCTACTCTATTGTTTAATAGGAGCAGGTATTGTTGCATTGATGTATGCCATTATATCTCTAGCAGATAATATGATGCAGATAGAGGCTAAGAATCTTGGAGCAGACACATCAGAAAATGACTACAGTATCTTTCCGTCTTTCTCATCTTTATTTAAGCCTAAAGCAGGAGATCATGTAGACCCTAAGAGATTAGTTTCTTTAAAAGAAGGGCATGATATCAAATTAGTAGGAGGAGCACATGCAGATCATTCCATTACAAATACAGCTGAACATTATGCAGTCAAGCCAACTAATTTTAGAGGTATGGCTCCGATCCCTAAGATCACTGCAGCCGTAGGTGAAAGAGTAAAAGCTGGTGACGCACTCATGTTTGATAAAAGTAATCCTGATGTGATCTATGCCGCTCCAGTAAGTGGTGAAGTCATAGAAATCAGAAGAGGAGCTAAAAGAGCGATTACTGAAGTGATCATAAAGGCGGATAAAGAGGTAACGTTCAAAGAAAATGCTGTACCTAATATAGAAAGTGCTTCAAGAGAGGATATCGTAAAATTCTTATTAGAAACAGGTGGTTGGGCACATCTTAATCAGAGACCATTTGATGTGATACCGAATCAAGATGTGACGCCTAAGAATATATTCGTTTCGACTTTTGCCACTGGGCCTAATGCTCCAGATTTAAATATCATAGTGGAAGGAAGTGAAGCGGCATTCCAAAAAGGACTTGATGCATTGAATAAATTGACCGATGGACAAGTATATGTAGGTCTAGATGGAAGAAAAGGTCATTCTTCACACACTGCTTATTCAGAGGCAAAAGGAGTGGTCTCTAATTATTTCGCAGGTAAGCATCCTGTAGGAAATGTAGGAATACAAATTCACCATACAGCACCAATTAATTCTGGAGACGTGGTTTGGACATTAAAAGTTCAAGATGTGATTGTCTTGGGAAGATTGTTTATGACTGGTGCTTATGACACAAGAACAAAAGTAGCATTGACTGGTGCAGAAGTAAATAATGGCTATGTAGATACTTTCTTAGGCGCAAGTGTAGGAGAGCTAGTAGGACCTAATTTAAAGCATGATCATGTAAGAGTTATTAGTGGTGATGTTCTGTCAGGTGAACCACTTCCAGCTGATGGTTATCTAAATCAGAAGACAAGTCAGATTACTGTACTAGCGGAAGGAGACAAGCATGAGTTATTTGGTTGGTTATTACCATTAAAACCAAGACCGTCAGTATCACCGACATTCCCTACTTATATTATGCCTAAGCATGAATTTGATGTGGATACTAACACGCACGGTGAAAAAAGAGCTTTCGTACAGACTGGTGCATATGAAAAAGTGCTTCCAATGGATATATATCCTCAACATCTTATGAAAGCTATCATGGCTAATGATTTTGAAAACATGGAAGGTCTAGGTATTCTTGAATTATCAGAAGAAGATCTGGCGCTTTGTGAGTTCATTTGTCCATCGAAGTCCCCTCTACAAAGTATACTGAGAGATGGTCTAGATACGATGAGAGATCAGATGTAATGAAGCTTGAAAAAGCACAACGAAAGAAAAATTTAAATAACAGCAATATATCTATCCAATGGGATTAGTTGATTTTTTCAAAAAAATAGAACCGGACAAAAAGAAGAGTCCTATTCTGCATACATTTTATGATGCGGTATACACTTTTGCTCTAGCGCCGGATAGTACTACAGGACCTAAAGGGACTCAGATCAAAGATGGTATGGATCTTAAAAGGCTTATGGTACATGTGGTGATCGCGATGCAGTTATGTTACCTTTTTGGTACATACAATATTGGTCACCAACACTTTACTGCTGCCGGACAGTACATGGGCTTTATAGAAGGATTTCATCTAAAGTTGGCACATGGCCTCATCTTAATGCTTCCTATATTTTTAGTGACGCATATAGTAGGTCTGGGTATTGAAATAATATTCGCAGCAAAGAAAGGTCATGCAGTAGAGGAAGGATTCCTTGTATCAGGAGCATTGATTCCATTGATTATGCCACCAGACATTCCATTATGGATATTGGCTGTGGCTGTTGCATTTGCAGTAATCTTAGGAAAAGAAGCATTTGGTGGTACAGGTATGAATATCTGGAACATAGCTTTATTAGCCAGAGTATTTATCTTCTTCGCTTATCCAACAACGATATCAGGTGATACGGTTTGGGTTTCTGGCTTTGAAGGAATAGCAGCAGATTCTGTGGCTACTTATGGATGGGGGCATGATATCTTTAATACATTATTTGGTTGGATGGGCCTTGATGGCTTTAATGCTGCCAAGACTGCAGTCGTTGATGGTTACACAGGTGCGACTCCACTAGCTTTGGCTTATCAAGGTGGATGGGAAGGTGCAACCGAGGTTTATTCACCAGCTCAGATGTGGTGGGGAGCAATTCCTGGATCTATTGGAGAGACCTCTAAGCCACTTATCTTATTAGGTGCATTATTCTTATTAGTAACCAAGATTGCTAGTTGGCGTATTATGTTATCCATGTTGATTGGAGGTATCGTTGGTGCAATGGTACTCAATGGATGGGGAGCAACACCCTTTATGGAAGTACCTTGGTATTATCAATTCTGGATGGGTAGTTTCTTCTTTGCGATGGCATTTATGGCAACGGATCCAGTTACTGCAGCTTCGACAAATACTGGAAAGTGGTGGTATGGATTTTTTATAGGATTCATAGGGATGATCATTAGAGTCATCAATCCAGCATATCCTGAAGGATGGATGCTAGCGATATTATTTATGAATACGTTTGCTCCTCTTATCGATCATTATGTATTACAATCTAACATTTCAAAAAGACTAAAACGTGCATAGTACTAATCAAGTAATAAAGTTTGTGCTTATCATGACTACTGTCGTAGCATTAACGCTCGCTGGACTTTTCACATTTCTGAAGCCTGTTCACGAAGCTAATGAAGCACTATACAATAAGAAAGCTATTCTCTCAGCGGTAGCTACTAAATTAGATACTCCTCTCGATCAAATGACTGGGGATCAAATAGAAGAATTATTCAAAACTTCTATAAATCAAAAGGTGATTAATCAAAGTGGTGAAGAAATACCAGCAGAAAAAGTGGTAGCAGCTGGTTACAAAGGAGGTAAAGCTGAGGATATCAAAATACGTAAGGAAAAGAAGAAATCGGATGCCGATAGACTCTTGCCATTTTATACATATACAGATAGTAAAGGAGAGAAATCTTATATTGTATCTGTCGTAGGTAATGGACTCTGGGATGAAATCTGGGGTAATATTGCTTTAGAATCTAATGGTAGTACTATCGCGGGTGTATCCTTTGATCACCAAGGCGAGACACCTGGTCTTGGAGCAGAAATAAAGGATAATTCATCTTGGAAAAAACTTTTTGTTGACAAAGAACTTTATACCCCAGATGGTGAATTTGTGTCGATTGACGTTGTAAAAGGGGGAGCACGAAAAGGTGCTATGCATGAAGTGGATGGAATTTCAGGCGCAACTATTACTGCGGATGGAGTAGAAGAAATGCTTGAGAGGGGATTAGCATATTACCAACCTTATTTCGAAAAAATCAAAAAGTAGTTTTACACAAGTATTTCTACAAAAAGAGAATAAAATTAAAGAATTATGGCAGATACAGCTGTAGCAAAAAAACAAGGAATGACATTCGGTAAGAATGAAAAGAAACTCCTTGTCGATCCATTGAGTACTAACAATCCTATTACAGTACAAGTATTAGGAATCTGTAGTGCATTGGCCGTAACTACGGGTATGAAAAACTCACTTGTAATGGCTATTGCGGTGGTTTTCGTTACTATGTTTAGTAGTTTATTTACTTCATTATTGCGGAACTCTATACCTAAGCAGGTACGTATGATCGTGCAATTAGTGATCATTGCCACATTGGTAACCATAGTAGAGCTTACTTTAAAAGCAGTGAGTTATGACAGTTATAAGCAGCTCTCAGTATTCATTGGATTGATCATTACCAATTGTATCGTAATGGGACGTCTGGAAGCATTTGCGATGGGTAATGATCCATATAGATCTACACTTGACGGAATCGGTAATGGAATCGGTTATGGTATTATACTGATGGCCGTAGCTTTTGTAAGAGAGTTATTTGGAAAGGGTGAATTATTCGGTGCAAAGATTATTGGAGGTAGTTCGGAGTATATGATCAATACCGCTTCTGAAGGATCTTGGATGGGTTGGTATCAACCTAACAACTTAATGATTTTATTCCCTGCAGCAATGTTCGTAATTGCAGTGATGATTTGGATTCATAGAGCTTGGAGACCCGATTTAGTGGACGTATCGTAAACGTAAGGCGATAAGTATAAGATTAAGTTTAAAAGTAAACTTGACTTGTTTAAAAGAAATAATAATAAAATTTAAGGATCACTTTAGATCTGATTACAAATAAAGATTAGTCGAGCTATTAGAATTAAAAATTCTATTTAAGCTTAGACTTAAACTTAACTAACAATGGGCGAATTAATAAACATATTCATCAAGTCGGCTTTCATAGAAAATCTGGCGCTATCGTATTTCTTAGGTATGTGTTCATATCTAGCGGTATCTAAGACTGTAAAGACAGCCTTTGGTCTAGGATTAGCGGTCATCTTTGTACTTGCGATCACTATGCCTATCAACTGGGCAATTAATACATTCTTACTTGGTGAAGGCGGATTATTTAGTACAGATTTAACCTTCCTTAGGTTAATACTGTTTATAGCAGTAATCGCATCTATGGTACAGTTGGTAGAGATGGTAGTTGAGAAATACAGTCCATCTTTATATAACTCCTTAGGTATATTTCTTCCATTGATCACGGTAAACTGTGCAATCCTTGGAGGTTCATTATTTATGGTGTCTAAGGAGTATGGATTTGCTGAGTCTGTATCATTTGGATTAGGTGGTGGATTTGGATGGTTTTTAGCGATCATCGCCATTGCAGCGATTAGAGAGAAGATCAGGTATTCTGCGGTACCGGCACCACTGAGAGGCTTAGGTATGGCATTCTTACTCACAGGTCTTATGGGACTTGCATTTATGAGTTTGATGGGTATTGATTTAGCTGCATTTAATTAAGAAGTATTTTAACTATAGAATAATAAATAAATAGAAGTATGATTTTACTTTCATTTGGACCGATAATTTGGGCTTGGTTAGTATTCACAGGAGTGATTATGTTACTATCATATATGCTCATCAATGCTCGAAAAAAGTTAGTTCCTCAGGGTGATGTAAAGTTGGTACTCAACGGTGACGATTCTAATCCAATCGCTGTTGCGCCAGGTACTAATCTTTTGACAGCTTTGTCTGAGCAGAACATTTTCTTACCGTCCGCTTGTGGTGGAGGTGGAACATGTGCGATGTGCGAGTGTCACGTTCATGAAGGTGGTGGAGATCCTCTTCCAACTGAAATGAATCACTTAACGCGTAAAGAAGCTGCGGAAGGGAAGCGTCTAGCTTGTCAAGTAAAGGTGAGAGAAGATATGCAGGTGGAAATTCCAGCAGAGATCTTTGGTATCAAGAAGTGGGAATGTGAAGTCATCTCAAATTATAATGTAGCTACTTTTATCAAGGAGTTTATCGTTAAACTTCCTGAAGGCGAAACATTAGATTTCGAAGCTGGAGGATATATTCAAGTCGATGTGCCACCAACAGTGGTAGATTATAAAGATATGGATATTACTGCGCATCCAAAATATCACGATACTCCAGATAAATTCCAAAAGGACTGGGATAAATTTGGTCTTTGGGATCTTAAAATGAAAAATGAAGAAGAAATCTTCAGAGCATATTCAATGAGTAATCACCCTGCAGAGGGTAACATCGTATCACTCACGATTCGTATTGCTACTCCACCTTGGGATAGAGCAAAGAACGCATGGATGGATGTTAATCCAGGTATTTGTTCTTCTTATGTATTTGGATGTAAGCCAGGAGATAAAGTAACTATTTCTGGACCTTATGGAGAATTCTTTATTAAAGAAACTGAAGCAGAGATGCTTTATGTAGGTGGAGGTGCAGGAATGGCTCCGATGAGATCACATTTATATCATCTATTTCACACATTAAAGACTGGACGTAAAGTTACTTTCTTCTATGGTGGACGTACAAAACAGGAACTTTTCTATGTCGAAGAATTTAGAGAAATAGAAAAGCAGTTCCCTAACTTTAGATTTGCGGTAGCTTTAGATAATCCGCTACCGGAAGACAATTGGGTCTTAAAGGAACATATCGATGATCCTAATGGAGATGGATTTAAGGGATATGTTCACCAGGTAGTAATTGATGAATTCTTAAGTAAGCATGAAGCTCCTGAAGAGTTAGAGTTATACTTCTGTGGACCGCCAATGATGAATCAATCAGTAATCAAAATGGCTGACGACTGGGGAATACCAGAAGAGAACGTTGCCTTTGATGATTTTGGAGGGTAAGCGTTTCGCGAAGCGAAACGCGTCGTCGCAGAGAGAGCGTTTCAAAAGGAAACGCGGACTGCGATAATAGGAAGGATTATATTGCACTCGAAACGCGTCGTCGCAGAGAGAACGTTTCAAAAGGAAACGCGGACTGCGATAGCAGGAAACAAATAATATTTAGATATTAAAAGCACTTCAATTTGAAGTGCTTTTTTATTTCCTATTGTTTGCAAGTTGGATTTTAAACGATATAAATTGAAAGCTGCCGTATCTTAAAAAAGTATTGCTCTGTTTAATATTTCTTAACTTACCGTTTCAGATTAAGAATGATATGAAAATTAAATGTTTATGGATTGTAGTAATTACATTTTTGTCATCAAGCGTGTATGGACAAAATATGCATTTACAGCAATTGGAAAATAGTAATATCCAATTAGATACTTTAGATCAAAATTGGTTAATAGATAATAACTCTTTTTTAGTAGATATGGCATCTTTAGCAAAGATGGATACTACTGCAATGAATAAGGCAATTATTCAAATTTCCACAAAATTATTAAGTAATAAGCTTGTAGATATTTCTAAAGATCAAGCTAAAAGTAAGAAAGACGTTATTACAAAAATAATTTACGGCGCTCTAGATCATCATGGTTTAGAAGATGAAAAATTGTTATCCGCAATGAGTTGGTATCATATGATAGTTAAAGAAATAGGAATTTAGAATGCAATTTATATTTAGATATGTAACATTAATTTTGGTTTTAATTTTTTCTGCTACACTATCAGATGCTAATGCCCAGTACGTAGAGTTTGAAACATCATGGGAGAAGGCTAAGAAAAATTCCAAGGATAGTGGTAAGCCAATTATTGCAATTTTTGGTCGTAGTAGACATAATAAAATGGAGCGCAACTTTTTTAATGTGGATAGTATTGCAACAGCTCTAAAAAATGAATTTGTACTTTATAGACATGAAAAAGGTAAAAAGCCATGGTACATTAGAAGCTATCCGACCATCGTAATATGTGATGCTGAAGAAAATCGTTATAAACAAATGATTTACTACTATGTGAAAGATTCTTTTATAGAAGAAATCTTTAACTATAAAGATCAAAAGTCATTGAGTGCTTTCGAAAGTGAATATAAAAAGGGTGAAAATGACATTGTATTTTTGGAAAGCTATGTTCGATATTCATTAAAATACCATCTAGGTTTGAGTGAAGTTTATTACGATTATTATAATAGAATTGATTCTTTTAATTGCCTTAAGCTACAATGTGTTACACAAAGTCTTTGTCATTCATTACCGACTCAAGAGTATTTAGATCATTATCAAGAAATGATATCATTGGATTGTGGTAACAATGATGTTGAAAAACGATTATTCAGTCTTTTTCAAAGAGACTATATTGATAAAGAAGGACGTAATCCTGAAATTGAAAGATATTCTAATATAGATGAGGCAGTAATTAAAACAACAGCATTTTTAGGAAAAGGAAATAGGCACAGAGATTCTTTATTTACTTATATGACATGGCGATATTTGAATATCCCAAAATGGAAACTCCAAAATGAAGAAGAAGTAAGGAAATCTAATATTTATTTATTAAAGTGTTTCGATTATAAAATGGAGAATATATATACACAAGATAGTCTTCAAACTTTATTATTTGATCTTAGTATTTCCATTGACAATAGAAGTGAACTGGAGCAACTCGAAGAAATTATATTAAATAGACCGCACTTTATTAATGACGCTGCTATGGTTGAAGTACTAGCAATAGTATATCATAGATTAGGCCTTAAAGAAAGAAGTGATAAAATGATTTTAAGAGCTGATAAAATAGCTTTGAAAAACGGAGTCAATTATTATTCAATTCTACCTGATATGAATGATATGGGCTTACTCAAAAAAGTAGATAAATGACATACACAACTACAGATGGACTGAAGCTTCATAAAAATGAATGGCCTATTGATAATCCTAAAGCTATACTATTATTGGTTCATGGCTTGGGTGAGCATAGCGGTCGATATGAATATCATCAATTGGCAAAAAGTCTTAATAAGGCGGGTTTTGGAATGGTTTCTTTTGACCATAGAGGTAGTGGTAGATCGGAAGGCTTGGTAGCTCATATTGATAGATTTACACAGTTAACAGATGATCTCAATATTGTTGCCCATAAGGAACAAAAACAAGGTGTACCTTTCATTTTATTGAGTCATAGCCTTGGAGGATTGATCGCTACAAGATATTTGATTGACCACTCTGATCATCCATTTGATATGGCAATATTCTCTGCGCCAGCAGTAAAGGCAGATGACAGTATGGCGCCTTTGTTAAGAAAAATCGCTCCTATCGTTTCTAAATTTTTTCCAAAACTTCCTGCGGCCAAGCTTGCACAGAATATGATTTCTAAGGATAAGGCGGTCAGAGATCGTTATCAAGCGGATGATCTAATTTATAAAGGTAAAGTAAGGGCGAGAAAAGGATATGAGACATTAAAGAGTATGCATTACATAATGGATAAGTTTGAAAATATTTCAATTCCGACATTGATCATGCATGGAGAAGATGACAAGATCACGGATCCTATAGGTAGTCAA
>CALBEE010000120.1 GCA_937927575.1 uncultured Saprospiraceae bacterium
AAAGAAACCGCTCTAGAATACGCGTTCTTCTTAGACCTCGTAGGAAAAGCGGACGTTAAGGTAAAAGGATAAACACATTTCTGCGAACTGACTTGAAAAACAATATTGGCTATCGGGTTTCTTTGATATTTGAGCGTTTAAAAAGATGTATAACATTTATAAAATTCAACTATGAAAAATTACTTCACACTCAAACATATAAAGGGTGACATATTCGGTGGTGTAACGGCAGGAATAGTTGCATTGCCATTGGCACTTGCTTTTGGTCTTAGCTCAGGTCTTGGGCCATCTGCTGGACTCTATGGAGCGATATTCGTAAGTTTCTTTGCCGCTTTATTTGGCGGTACAAACACTCAAATTTCAGGACCTACTGCACCAATGACTGCGGTCAGCATGGGTGTTATAGCAGGTATTATAGCAATTAATGATGGTGACGTGAGTCAAGCGCTACCAGCTATACTTACTGTTTTTTTACTCGCAGGATTGATGCAAGTAGTCCTAGGATTCTTAGGCTTGGGAAAGTATATCAAATATATTCCTTATCCAGTTGTAAGCGGATTTATGACGGCGATCGGCGTAATTATTCTCATCACTCAAATTATGCCCGCTATAGGTTATTACCCTAAAGAAGACTTAGAATATGTCAATGAATTTAAACCGCAAGCAGAAGAAATAATTCTAAATAACATATTAAAGGATGAAGCAGGAGAAGGCCTTCTAGTTTTAGAAGACTTTCAACAAACCATCAAACGAGCCAATGAAATTACACCTGCAAAAATCCAACAAGAAGCTGCTACATTAGCAGGTAGAGATTCTTCAGGTGTAATAGGAGCATTAAAAATACTGCCACGTGGTTTGAGAAACATCAATTGGTTAGAAATCTTACTTACCCTTTCTACTATCATTATCATTTTTGGGTTTAAGAAAATAACCAAAGTAATTCCGAGTACTTTAGTCGCCCTATTAACTGTATCGGGTGTAGCATATTTCGCGAATCTTGATTATCGGACAATACCACAAATTCCTAGTGGATTCCCAACACCCAACTTAGAAATATTCACCAATTTCGACCTGGGCTCGGTTACGCCATATATATTTACCGCTTTGGCATTAGCTCTTTTAGGTGCTATCGATTCTCTTCTTACTTCTGTCGTAGCGGATAATATGACCAAGACACAACACAACCCTAACAAGGAACTCGTAGGTCAAGGAATTGGAAATACCATCGGCGCAATTTTTGGCGGTCTGCCTGGGGCGGGAGCTACAATTCGTACAGTAGTTAATATTAACTCTGGTGGCAAAACAAGAATTTCTGGAATGATTGCAGGAGTTCTTTTATTATTGATAATGGTTTCGATAGGCCCTACAGCCTCAAAAATCCCAGCAGCAGTTTTAGCTGGAATATTGATCACTGTGGGTATTAGTGTAATGGATTATAAAGGACTTAAAGCTATTCCGAATATGCCCAAACCGGAAGTCGCAATCATGCTGATTGTATTGGTGCTTTCTAGCGTTTGGGACCTAGTGTTTGCTGTGGGTATCGGTATGGTAATCGCTTCTCTAATGTTTATGAAAAAAATAGGTGATCTTACTTCAGAAAAATCAGAAATGAACTCGCTGGAAGAAGAACCTTGGACCGATGAGTATGCTTTCCCAACCCATTTAAAAGAAGAGGTATTTATCAAACATATCAATGGTCCATTATTCTTTGGAACTACAAGTGATTTTGTAACTCTATCCAATCAACTTCCTGATACCGCCCAGGCAGTAATCATAAGAATGGACAAAACAAATTACATAGATCAATCTGGATTATACGCTTTAGAAGACGTAATCGTTCCTTTGGTAAATGAAGGTAAAAAAGTACTCATTGTGGGTTTGCAAAAGCAACCCAAATATATGATGGAAAGAGTCAACATGATTCCGAAACTTATACCGAACGAGGATCTTTTCGACAATATAAATGATTGCTTAACTTACATTAAGAAAAATGTAAAAGATATATATTCAGAAAAGTAAAATTTAACACAAAAATATAAAGCACTTCCTACTAACTTCGGCTTAGTAGGAAGTGCTTTATCTTATAATAGTTTCTTTTCTAATTTGGGATATTCAGAAGTAAAAATGATTTTTCAATCCGAATTCAAAAACAATTTTTCATTTCACTTTTTTAGATTTACCCCTCTACATAAATGACAGTTTGATCAAAATCGTCATAATTTACAATAGAATTTTGTGACTGTGAAAGGTCTTTTCAGTAGTAAGGAAGAAATTGACCTCGTTTTCCAGTAATTCTTCTAGAAAACGAGGTAATATTCCCTTAAATTAATTGTGAAATAGAAATTCAAGTACGACTTCGCTACCTAGCCCATGTGTTTGCTGCGCAAGCCACATTACACTAGGTCTCCGAGCGTTTACTTCGTAAGCCACTCTATGACGCGGGTTTTCCTTTTTGCATTCAATTCGAATAGTATATTCGATCAAGACAATTTCATTTCATCATTACACAAACCCAAAAACGAAACCAACTTGCGGTGGCAACCGCTTGGCTAGGCCGTCGTAATGCAGCTCGCATAGCCGCTCCCACAGCCCACAACGACGCCCATTCCCCAGCTGCCTTCTCGTGTAAACCTTTTTCAATCAATATTTATAAAGAAAGACTAGCACTCAATTTTCAATTGACATTTATTTCTGAATGCCCCTAATTTGTCGTTTTTTTTAACTGAAAAATTATACATTAAGAAACTATAGAACTTAGCCAAATGGACATATCCCTTTATCTTGTTATTTTATAAATGCATTACAAATTATCACTAATTTCAAGATCCTTATTCTTGGCATCTCTTAATCGATAACTCACTCCTAATTTTACGCCAAAAGAATTGAACCTCATACTAAATGGAGCGTCTGTTGACTCTAGAAATCCAGAATTCCTATATCCCAATTCTACGATTACGCCCACGATATCTCGTTGAATATTTACTCCAAGATTCGCAGCAAAATGATGATAGTAGCCTCGGAAGTCTTGTACTTCCCATTCTGCCCCATTGATCATAGCTTCCCCTTGGTAAAATTTACCTTGGGTCAAATCTACCACTCCAATTCCAGCATTGATAAAGATCAAATTATTTTTGAAAAATCTTAATTCTGGCAAAAACTCAAATACTGTTTGTTGCCCACGAATTTTCCCATCTAAAGCATACGAATCACCAAAACTATTCCACTCTAGATCAAGTTCACTATCGAAATTACTAGTTGACAATGTTGATTTTATAAATATATGTTCGGTGATCTGAGCACTTGCTCCAATCGAAAAATTTCGCACTTCTCCTAGCCCACCATTCTCGCCAAGTATATTATTATTAGATCTATATTTCAGATCCCCTACATTGAAATCCATCTTCAATTCTAGATACATTTCTTGTGCTTTACTTGACATGCACATCATTAACATTAATACACATATACTAGCGCATTCAATTACATTTTTCATAATTTTCATTTGTTTTAGTTTGATTTCAAAATTACCTAAGCAGTTCTAATCGCATTACTCTAAAGCCATCAAATGCATACATATAGTCCGTTTCTGGATCTATAACCTGCCCACCAATGTGGAATCTACCTCCACGAAAAGGAGTGGCTTCTGTATAAAGTTCTTCACCTGTTTCAATATCAAAAACGAACAAAGTTTCTTGAAATCCAGAATAATAAATTCTGTCTTTATAGATCGTCAATTCATTTTGCGGAAATTGACCTGCGTCGTCATTATACCAAATCAAATCTCCAGTGGCCGCATCTAAGCAAATCAAATCATCTTGCGCCGCTTTAGCATAAATACGGCCTTCATATAATTGGGGAGCACTCCAACCGTAATCTCCTGCCACATCAACAGAATTAATAGTCTCTCCTGTATATTTGTTCAACGTATGCGTATTCGTACCGATTACCGTCACAGCATCTCCAAAAACAACAGGCGGATCATTATGGACTATTATTTCATCTAGCTCATTTCGTTTCCATAAATATTCTTGTTGTGTTTCATTATATGCCCAAAGACTGTGTGTCTCTATTGCGTCCACTTCTAATCTGGACACTGTAAAGTAGTGAATTACATCTCCATCGATCAGCGTATCAATTTGCACACTTGCAAGATGTGGTGAACCTCCATCTAATTCTGATTTAGTTACAGTCACAATATCACGTCGATTACCCGTAGCTATATCAAAAGCTACTATAGTACTTGCTTCAGAATAAGGTAAGCCACCAATAAACAAAGGAATGAATATTTCTGAACCTACTATATTGATCCAAGGCCTATTCGACTCATTTCCTGTGCGTTCATAATTCCAAACCAATTCATGCGTATTGAGATCATACACTTCTATAGCCGATGAAAAATAGCTGGCAATCAAGTAATTTTCATGCCTTTCTAAGTGATAACCTGTCCTTCTATCGGGTTTGATAGGAATTTTAGTGATCATACTCCCATCTTCTGTGTCATAGAAATAAATAAACTGATTTTCTCCAGGATCACCCAATGATCCGATGGATACTAATTGGTTCTCATATAAAACAGGTACTGTCGTCATATCAACAAGTGAAGTATCAATGTGTAATAGATTACACCAATTAACTTCAAGATTTTCATTATACATCGTTTTGACCAGATCACAAAGCTGAACAGGAGCAATAGGTTCTGGAGGATCATTGGACATAGTAATTTCCTTATCACAACTTGTCATCATCATACATATTGTGCATATTATATATAGGAACATGTGCTTCATAGATTAAAGTTAGTTAAAGGATGTCAGAATTGAAATTCTGACATCCCAATAAAATATTATTCATCACCAAAGAAATCTGCCCCTCCTCCTAACAAAGTAAAATCAACAATAAATTTGGTATTACTATCATTTTTAATTTGTAGATGATCAGAACCTTTGAAGTTGTTACTTGGTGTAAAACTATATCTTCTTGACACTGGACAACTTTCCCAATCAGATAACGACTCTGTAGTCAAGAAACCGTCATAATCCTTCAACTCAGAATAGATGGGATAAAGTCCATTCTGTATATTATTCCAATGGCAGGCTGGTTGCAGAAAGAAGGGCAGAACTGAACAATCTTCTGGCTCGTACTCAATATATTCCCTAGCGCCAACCGTATACTCCCAATAATCATTCACTAGACGAAATTGATTTACTCCTATCCCATAACCGTTACTAATATCTTTACAATCATTATAGGTTATACAATCGCCTACCCATGGAATTCCAACACTAGGTACGACTTGCTTATAGCACATCCAAGCAGGTTTCCATGATGGCTTATCATCATAATATTTTTTGTATTCAAGATATTTCGAAATGTATTTATCCAAATTTTCATAATGTTTTTTCAATGCTTCCTCAGTGAGTTCATCTGCCTCCCACATTCCTCTATCACTAGGGCTATTTCGTCCTGAATAAAACATTTTGAATGCATGATGATGGGCGTCCGGAATATCAACTATACTAGTTGCAAATGCCATTTTATGAGAATCCGATACTCTTTCATTAATATTCAATGCATTTCCATTAGGAACAAGTTCACTTACTGCCAACGGTGCAATATTATCAATTACCAATGGTATCCCCTCATCTGTAACAGTTTCACAAACACCGCTCAGTACTTTTTCTATATCCAAAAATCCAATATTAGTAAGAATGTTAATTAACTCATTCGTTTGTTCCTTCTCTCGGATAGGACCTAATCCAAAGGCCCAACAAGATTCTGCTGCGAATTCTTTTAAATCTTCGACCAATGCAGGATCTCCTGGACCAAAAGGAGTATCTACATAATTGGCTAACTTCGAACCACCGTGAGGAGAATTTATAGTTACGATACCGTTTACTTTTCCTTCTAAGTAAGGATACGATTCCGAAGCGCCTCTTATCGCAATTCCTCCCAGACTATGCGCAAATGCAAATGATTTTCGTTTACCTTCATCATCAGTCAAATCTTTTAAAGCCTCCCATTTGGTTTGAAAATCGCCTTTTACCCCTGCTCTTACCGTTGCAAGTGAAGATTGAAAATCGTTATAGTCAATTCTCAATGGCAGGGCATTGTAATGTCTATCAGCATAATCAGAAGCATGGACCCACGACGAACTATTTCCATTCATACCATGTACCCAAGTAATCACCTTTTTATACTCTGCTCCTTCATCTGGTGGAAGAACAACTACTTCATCATAAGTAAATCCTTCAGTGAATGGTACAAATTCTGTGTCAGGATCCAACTTCGGAATGAAATTAAAACTATCTAATATCTCATTGCAAGGAACCTGTCCAAAAAGAGCTATTTGTGCGAATAGACTTAAGAGTCCGATATATAATATTTTCATGATTGTTAATTTTTTGTGTAAAAGATTTTCTTATTATTTGAATAGCCAGAAGATCGGATAGAAATAATATATAATCCTTGAGTACTGAGCGAATCACCCACATTAAATTGAATAGTATTTCCATTTATTGATTTAATAATCTGACCTAATTTCTGTCCGTTAAGATTAGAAATTGTGATTTCCACTTCTTCTTCATCTAAAGAAACAGGCAAGAATATTGTTAATACATCTGACCTTAAAGGATTAGGAAATAAAGTCATCTCAGCTACCGTTTTATGATTTAGATTAGACGATCTTAAAGCAGATTGATTACACTGAAAATCATATTCATCGTAAAATTCTTCTATAATTCTCTTAGCACATAATCCATTAAAAAGTACTTCTTTTGACACTTCTGTTTTGCTTTTCAATAAAAGTTCATCACACGATATTTGGTCAAATACGGAAATCGAAAATGACATCACATTAGGATCATTTTCATCTGGGAATACTGGATAGACGGAAACATCGGGCTCTTCTTGGTACTTAATGTACTTAATGATTCCAATTTTATCATTATCGACTAATTGGTAAACCATGTATTCTCCACCCGTGTTTGTCATCACAAGACTGCCATCAGGAGCTATCGTATATGGAAGATTAGACTCCAGTAAAATTCCATTAGATGAAGAACCATTTTTAATTGCTTGAATAATGCTATTGGGGAAAACCATACTCGTAAGAAATCCATATTTGAGCGTTTCATTCTTGAAGTCTTGATACATTTCAAGTCCAACTCTCGAGTGATGGATCAGGTCAGTCTCATTGTAGGTTTTATTTCTTCCTTTTCCTACCCTAGAATATAATGTTGTTCCATTCTGATTGAATAACCAACGTTCAGATAGACGTTGCCATTCTTCGTAAAAGTTAACGCCATTAGTCACTGTTCTTATGGTCTGTGGATTTCCTGCTTCATCAAGACTTTTATCCAACCTATAAGATATTTCCTTATACTCCAGCGATGGTATGTCATAGGCATGAAGATCGTCAAACGATGTGCCGCTTGGTAACGCAAGTCTTTGAGATTCTGTATGCGTATAACTAATCTTATCCACATAAGGTATGTCTTGACTTAGGCCATAACTGAAAAACATAAGGTTCAAGCAGTATATATAAAATAGCTTTCTTAATAATCTCTTTCTTTTGAGTAATTTATTCTTTTTCATTGCATTATAATTTATCTATGATTAACAAAATGAGTAGATCTCTCATAGATTAATACCTTCAAACCCAAAAAGGTAATTGACTATTCCGCTTTCCTCAGCTAAGCATCATTGTAGTTCTAGGCTATAATTTGTCAACTTCAACACTTAATTTTCATAAGCATTTACAGCAGAACAATAATATTAATAATTGCTACCCTTGAGTATTGTATCAAATTAGAATGTTATCAAAAGCTTTAGGAATTACCTCTTACTACTTTTCGCATTTATCGCATTCAATCTATACCAACATAGGACTGAATTGAACTTGGATATACAAGGCATACATAATTGGAGACAGTCGCAAACTATGTGGAATGTATTGAATTACGCGAGACATGATGCTAATATATTCAATCCTAGAACTAGTAATTTCAATAATGGAAGTAATATAAAGAGGTATGAATTTCCAATAATGCAGTGGAGTATAGGAATGGCCTATAGAATGTTCGGCGAAAAAATCATTATTGCTCGTTTAATCATGTTTAGCCTTAGCATTGCAGCTATATTAGGCATGTTCTTTCTCATTTTTCATTTTACCAATAATAAAGCAAGTGCTCTTATTGGAGCTATACTTTTTCAATACTCTCCTTTATTCTATATCTACTCTATCAACCCAATTCCAGATATCATGGCGCTGGCTATGTCCATTTGGTATTGTGTATTCATACTCAGATATATCAAAAATAAAAAACACATAGACCTACACTTGGCGGGCTTTTTCATGCTACTCACTACCCTTTCAAAACTTCCGTACATAATGTTTACAATCATTAGCATTGTATACTTCATGAAAAACATGTTCACAGACAAAAAACTCATGAGATATAATTTAAATGTAGCGATAATACAATTATTATGGATTCTTCCGGCCTTGGCTTGGTATGCTTGGGTCATGCCTACTTGGGGCAGCAATTCTGTTATTAAAGGAATTTTCAGTTCGGAAACACCATGGAGTGAATATCAGGCTATATTCAACTACCACAAAAAAGTAATGTTTCCCAAAATAATTCTCAATAAATATACTTGGCCATTACTATTAATGGGGTTACTCGCGACACCTACAGTCCAAAAGCACAAAAAATATCTCGTAGCAATTTTAATGATAAGCTTTATCTATTTATTATTTGAATTTGTACCCATTGGCGCAGTACATGATTACTATATGTTACCATTTTTGGTCAGCTTCTATACCTTCGTAGGTATAGGATCTGCCTTTATCATTAGGAGTTCAAAGTACTTGATATTTCCTTTACTTATTCTTTGCATATTTACTAGTACACATACCAAAGCTGTGAACACAGAAAAATGGGACATCAAATACAGTGGATCAAATCCCGCACTTTTCACACATACAGAAGAACTAAGGAAAGCTGTACCTCAAGGTGCAAAGTGCATTATTCTTAATGATCGTTCTACGCATATATTTTCATACAGAATTGATAAAATGGGATACATTTTCGCTCATGATCAATTATCAGCTAAATGGGTAAAGGATATGATACTCAATCATGATGTCCAGTATATGTATTCCGACTCAGAAAAAATAAATACGGATCCAAAAATCATTGAATATATCGAACGTACTATTCTCTCTATCGGAAGCATTAAGGTATTCAAATTAATTTCACCCTCAGCCATTTAATACAAAAGTATAATTCTAAGTAAAAAACTGATTCCATAAGAGTTAAATTGAGATACTATATGTAAACCAATCCTTTAATTCACAACTTCTACCCTTTTTCGATTACTAGATTCATTAGCCGTGTATAGCTTTTTCTGAGGGTGAAATGTATAATCGCTATACTCATTTACTATTTTACGATGTGCACAAGTACCGTCAGATAAAACTATCTTTTTTAGATCAACAGTCTTAGACAAAATCCAGTCTCCAGACAATTCAATACTATAATCAGAAATAGACACTTCCATTACATCTTCATCTCCTTCATTTGGAATATTCGGAAAATCTTCATTCCGCAATGACCCTTCATACTTGATATACTTAATTATACCTCTACGAATATTTTGAATACTATCGAAACCAAATACAATGTATTCACCTCTCCGATTATTGATCACAATATTTCCATCCTTATCTTTAACGTATACAGTATTAGTATTTCCAAAGTTACCAGAGGGCTTTCTATTATCAAGTATTTCTTTTGCCATCTTGGGAAAAATTTTACTGGCTAGAAAACCATCCTTTAAAATCTCTTTCTTCTTATTCTGGTAGTTATTAAATTGAAGCTCAGAATGATCCAGGGTTTCTATTAGATAATACATTTCATTTACTCCTACTTTCTGACTACTAAAGACTTGAGTACCATTTTGGTTATGTATCCAACGTACAGCCAAACTTTCATTTTGACGCAATTCTATACCATCTATTATAGTTTTGATAGTTTGCGGATTACCACTTTCATCTACATAATTTTCCACCGAATAGGTCAATTCTAATTCGTTTAAATAGGCATTATCGAAAGGATGCAAATCTTCTATATTCATTCCATTGGGAAGTATTAGTTCTCTTGATTCTTTTTGAAGATAGGACATTTCGTCTATCAGAGGCAAGGATTGCGCATGAGCAGAATGCAAGCTCATTGCGCATATACTTGTTAGAAAAAATAGAGAAATATAGTTTTTGATCGTAAGTATTATAAAGCTATTCATGGCCGTCTAATTTGTCTTTGGTTGGTTTATAATTCATAAATAAATACCCTTATATATGAATAGGTAACCCTCAGACGGCAAATAATTTTGAATATTTAATGATTAGTCGGCGCTCTGTTTTCTAATAGCTTTAAAATCTTTTTGCCTTCTAACTCCCAGACTAATTCCTTTTTGACAGCCTTACAAGCCTTACACAATCTTTCATATAAGCGATCATCCTCTTTTACTTTCCTAATTGCAGAAAGAATCTGATTGACTTGAAGATCAGACAAAAGCAATCCAATCCCATACTTATCGACTAAAGATCTATATTCTGGAAAATCCATATGCAAAGTCGGTAATTCTGCCTGTACAAAATCAAAAGTACGATTAGCTAAAGAATGATAATAGTTACCGGATTCCTTATCCAATAGATTGACACCTAACCAAGCTTGACTTGCCCAATCGTGCATTTCCTCACCATTCATCCAACCATGAAAATGTATTCGATCCTTAGCTAAAGATTTTTCGGCTAAGTATCTTAGATACTGAGAATGATCACCTTCACCTGCGATCCTTAAATCCAAATCAGGAAGATGCTTCATTAATTCAATCAATTCTTCTAGACCCCTACCCTCATTTAGCACTCCTTGATACCAAAGATAGGGTCTCTCAAATTGCAAGGAAGTAGTGCTAACAGGCTTTTGATTTGGTAAATTTCGAATGGAAAGAAAAGAACAGCTATAAGTTTTTTGTAATATTTCGGCCAAAGAATCATTGACAGTAATCCTATGATCAAAGCTATGCATAGTTATCTTACCTACCATCTTCCAGACCCATCTTTTTATCGGAGATTTTAATAATTCCGGCACCTCAGTAAATAATTCATGAGCATCATGAATCGTTTTAGTCCTCTTTACCAATCCAGCCAATCTCACTGGTAAGGCGGTGTCTAAATCTACACTAAAAATTAGGCTTGGAGATTTAGCAAACATTAGATAGACAAATAATCTAATTTGATATTCTACATAAAATAAAATTCCTTTTTCGAAAAAAAGTTGGAGCCGATGTTGATCAAAATCTTGATGATACAAGGCTTGACTTTCTTTCTTATTTCTTCCTATTAATGTAACATGATATCCAGATTGACGAATGGTATTACAAATACGATGCATCCTTTGATCTTGATTAAGATCATTCGTTACGGCTACATATGCATGTGGACTTATCAATAGTGAAAGTTAGATCAGATAAAATTATTCGCCTCTAAGTCTACTATCTTCTTTCTGAGCAAACTTTACAATCTTACGAATACTACGCATAATAGTGAGTAAGATGACATAGCCGAAAGTAAAAACAAAGTAAATCCACTTAAAGGAAGCAGCTTCATTTATAGTCAAACCAGAAAACAAGTAACATAATCCATATCCTAATGCTGATAATCCCATATATGACAGGATAGATTCTGTCCAATATTTAGCTTGATCTTCGCATTCAAAGCTCAGCAGACAATTACCTAATGCATAGAAAAGTAAAAAAGAGAAAGTGACCACATATGGAAAATACAATTTAGGAGAAAACCAACCAGCGAGAATCGCCAACTTTGCAATTCCGCAAATGATGACTATAATGGCTAATACCGCCAGAGCCTGATATAAAGGCCGGATTTCGTATTCAAATATCGATTTATTAGGATCTAGTTTCATGTTTAGCTTTTGCTTTCGGAAATATACAAAGATCAAAACTCGCAAACAGCCAACAATTGCCATAAAAATGTAGAAATTCAACAAGCCTGGGCTCTTAAAATACCATTAAAATCCTCCTTCTGACAACTATTAAGGTCTTTTACTAGTATTTATTAGAGAATTGATACTTTTGCAATCTCCATAATGTAGTATGCAATGGAGTACTTAATCACTAACAATAAACGTATACAATGAAGAAATTTTTAACCTTAGTACTAGCAACAGCATGCTATGTATCTATGTCAGCTCAGGCACCTGATGATTGGTACCACCAAGATCCAGCAGATGGATATAATGGTGTATCTGTAGACAAGACATACAACACATTACTCAAAGGTCGTGCATCACAAACCGTAGTGGTTGCGATTATTGATTCAGGAATGGATATCGAGCATGAAGATCTTGCTGATAACATGTGGGTAAATCCAGGTGAAATTCCAGATAATGGTATCGATGATGATAATAATGGATATATAGATGATATTCATGGATGGAACTTCATCGGCGGTAGAGATGGAAGTCACGTAGGTGGAGATAATCTAGAAGTAACAAGACAATATGCACTTTACAGAGGTAAATTTGAGAAAGTGTCAAATCCTGCTACATTGAATAAGAAGGATAAAGAGATGTACGAAAAATTCCTTGTATATAAAGAAGAAGTAGAGAATGCAAGAAAAAGAGCTACCAGTAGAATAGCAAGAATGGATAGTATCGGAACAGAGTTAAATCTATCTATAGACGCTGCGGCTGCCTCTATTGGTTCTGATACGATCACAGCGGATGGTGTAAATGGTATAGAGGCTGGAGATGATCCTAAATTAGCTATGGCAAAGAGAGTATTACCTCAGTTCTTGGGTGAGCCAATGACCGTTACAGAAGTAAAAGGAGCTTTAAAAGAAGCTTTAGATGGTGATAAGGCGTACTGGAACTCTCAATTAGAATATCATTATAATCCTGATCTCAATACAAGAGAAATAGTGGGTGACGATTATTCTAACAGTAGAGAACTAGATTATGGTAATAATGACGTAGAAGGTCCAGATCCATTGCACGGAACGCACGTAGGTGGTATAGTAGGAGCAGTGAGAGACAATGACATAGGAGTGCAAGGAGTAGCTAATAATGTTAAGTTGATGTCTATCCGTACCGTGCCAGATGGTGATGAAAGAGATAAAGATGTAGCTGCAGCCATTAGATATGCTGTGGATAATGGAGCTAGTGTCATCAATATGAGTTTTGGAAAAGGATTTAGCCATGATAAAGACGTAGTAGACGAGGCAGTTAAATATGCTAAGAAGAAAGACGTACTTTTAGTACATGCTGCAGGTAACTCTGCTCAAGACAATGATACTACGGGTAACTTCCCAAATGACAAGTACGACAAAAGAGATGGATGGTGGATCTTCAAAAAAGATAAGAAAGCTAAGAACTGGATTGAAGTTGGAGCTTTAAATTTTGAAAAAGGCGAAAATCTATCTGCAACTTTCTCAAACTATGGTGCGGAAAATGTAGATATTTTTGCTCCTGGAGTTCAGATTTACAATACATTACCTAACAACGAATACAGAAAATTACAAGGTACTTCTATGGCGTCACCAGTTGTTGCTGGAGTGGCTGCTGTGTTGAGATCTTACTTCCCTAGCCTTACTGCTGAGCAAGTAAAATCTATCATCATGGAGTCATCTATCAAACAAAGTGATGTCGTGAAAAAACCAGGAACCGACGAAATGGTACCTTTCTCTGAGCTTTCAGTATCAGGAGGAATCATCAACATGTATAATGCTGTACAGATGGCATTGCAGACTAAAGGAAAGAAGAAAATCAAAGGAAATAAAAAGGCATAATCGCTAATTTCTAAAGTTATTAATGGCTGCTTTCTGAATGAAAGCAGCCATTTTGTTTTTAAAGAACCTTCTATCAAATACTGTAATCAAAATCAATTGTACCTTGTAAGCACAGATGCGTAATGTAATCCGTATATATCGAAAATTGAGATTTTGCCAGCAATTTGGAGCCAACTTAAAAGACAAGCTCAAATTGATGAAACTAACTATAGATTATAGTGTAGCTGTTCGATCAAAATCGAAACGAATCGAAGTGCAAATGGATCAAAAAATCCATAAGATCGAAGCTTTTTATAATGGTAAACGTTTTCCTTTACATTTTCGCCAACAGGATATTTCGATGCTATTTGAAGTATGGATGCAGCAATCTTATAATATTAGTCTCTATGAAATTTCTAAAGGTATCATAGTCGATCTGGGCGCTCATGTAGGGTTTACTACCTTGTATTTATGGACACAATTGGGTGACGATAGACACTATGTATGTGTTGAAGGCTCTACAAAAAATGCATCCATTTTAAGGAAGAATCTCAATATCATATCTCATACTAGTATTCATGAATCCATAATCACTTCTGATGGTCGAAAGGTGAATTTTTATGATGAAGTAGCTGGACATCTCCACCAAATACACGAGCACAAAGGAAAATCGCAAAACTCTACCGCTCTGTTTGATCTATTACGCTTTTATAAAGATCAAGCCATAGCAATATGTAAAATGGATGTGGAAGGCATCGAAATTGAATTGCTTAGTCAAAACAATACTTGGCTAGACGAGGTCCGATTGCTATTTTTAGAGTTACACGACCATTCTCAATTAGATCAGATAAGTAACACCATTCTAAAACGGAATTTTAGACTAGGCACTAATGGTGAAATTATAGTATTCAACAAGAACTAATGCACTAGAAGTAACAAAGCTCTCCAATTTTATTGAAGAGCTTTTAGAATATGTTAAACTAATTCAAAGTGTGCTTTATTTTAAGATAAGATGATGAGATTCCAAAAGTAGATGCCCTTCATTAAGAGCTGTACTATTGATAGACACTAAGTCTTAGGCACATATTCAATTAGTCTAAAATCAAAAAATAGAC
>CALBEE010000121.1 GCA_937927575.1 uncultured Saprospiraceae bacterium
AAATCCTTTTCGAGTTGCCCATAATACTTCCACTGCTAATGAATTAATTTGTGTGATTACGAGAGCTACCATAAAAATAAGTAAGCTGCGAAAATTTTGGAAGTATGTACCTAAATCAAGTGAGCCATTACAAAATAATAAAGATCTCATTTATACAAAAGGCATTGGAGAGGTACCTATAATCCAGATGGCAACATTTAGTATTTGGAAGAATGAAGAGGCTGTCAAAGCTTTTGCTTATAAAAGTAGAGAACATGCTAAAGCCATAAAAATGACAAGAGATTTGAAATGGTATAGTGAAGAATTATTTTCAAGGTTTAAACCATTCAAAATAATAGGTAGATGGGAAGGGTTAGATACAGTTTTAAATGAATAAAAATCATTTAGGTCTTGCGATGGCTGTCATAAATCCTTGAGAAATTTGCTTATGCATAAAATACCTTGGTCGTAATATCTTTCCTAAAACAAACGAGGTGAATCGAGATTGCATTGATTCTGACCAATCTATATTTTCTTTTTCCATTCTACTCATCCAATCTAAAATATAAGGATCTAGAGTACCATGGGTGTAGGCATCTTCTAACACCCAACCACTTCTATCCATTAGAGTCTTCATGGTATCAGGTGTAAAAAGGCAAGTGTGTCTCGGACTATGAAAACCTGCCCAATGTGTACCATATTTTTTACGCGTAGCTGAATCGAAACATGGCACTTCAATGATGATTCTCGTTTCTTTATGGCTATGTGATAAAAGGGATGTAAGTGTTTCGTGAGGATGATAATCATGCTCTAAATATTGCCACATGGTGATGACATCATATGTTTTCGAGAGCGGTATATTTTCTATTTCACCTATCATAAGATTGATGTTTTTATACTCCTCTTTCGCATCTCGCCATCCTAGATCCGAAAAATCTATACCTGCACAATCCGCAGACAAACGATCTCTTGCTGCTTTCAAAAAACTAGGTTTACCGCAACCAATGTCTAATATAGAATTTACTTTGCTCTTGGTATATTTACTCAGTACATCTACTCTTGCATTATCTATCTTTAATTGATCTTTGTTTACCAGATTTTCATATTTCCCCCAAGCTGAGCCACCTCGATATGGTAAATAATATTGTTGGTAATACTCGCCAATTTCATCTTGAACCACTCTTGGATTAAGGTAAACCATAGCACAAGAGTTACATCGATCAAAATTCCATTGTTCTGATTGTGGTGCCATCATAGTCTTTGTCACTTGTAGGCTTACCGCATCATCTTCTCCGCATGCTGGACAAAGTACTTTTTCTAATCTAGCCATTCTACGATAAGATTAGATAAGTGACAACAAAAAACACCAATTGACTAAGATATAAATGCCAACTAAATTTAGTACCTCTTTCTGGAATCCACTTAAATGCAATAAGATGAAGCCCAAAAGCCACTACAAACCAAGTAATATAATTTTGTAGCGGCACGATGCCATTCGAAAAATGCCAAAAATCAAATCTGCCAGCCATAATCTCCATAAAGAAATCTAATATTACCATGGCCGACGCACCTAAGACAGCAACCATTAAAGCATTATTAGAAAATTTTCTAACCATCATAGAAGTAGCACTCACCAATACCGCCCAATACAAACCAATTATGTAGGGCACTCCTAACAGTTTTATTCCCATATTATCACCATAATGATATACGCCAAATATTTCGCCTGTTGCTACTCCTAAAATTTCAACTATCATCCCTACTATAAATGCAATTGCAAAAGCATATTTGGACTTGACAGAGAGAAAATCTAGGTTTATTATTAATAGTACAAAACCAACTAAAAGATTGAGGGGCGTCTTAGGTATAAACCAATCCTCAAAACCTAGTGCTATACCTATAAGCGCGGATAACACAAAAAGCCAAATAGTGAAAATCGAAAGAGATGTAAGATCAACTTTCAACGATGTTTTTTTGATGATTGGAATTGGAATATTCATATTAGACTTCTTAATTAGTTGTGGTTTTGGTTCTCTATTAAATCTGCGACAATAGATGCACTATGAAGACATAATGGTATCCCTCCTCCAGGATGAACTGAACCACCGCAGAAATAAAGATTATTGATTTTTCTACTGAAATTTGAATGCCTCAGAAATGCTGAAAACTTATTATTACTAGCCGTCCCATACAAAGCACCTCTGTGTGATTGAGTTCGCGACTCAATAGATCTTGGATCTAAAATATCTTCCACCTGAATCAACCGCTCAACATCTATTTTTAGGGATTCATTTATTTTCTGAATTATATTTTTTCGTGCGATGCTGATCAATTCTTCCCAATCTTGGTCAAAGTTTCCAGGTGTATTAATCATCACAAACCAATTTTCACAACCAGATGGTGCATCATTAGAATTGGCTTTTGAAGAAATACTTATGTATACAGTTGGATCTTCTGAGATAGTTTTGGATTCGAAAATCTGTCTAAACTCTCCTTCATAATCATCACTAAAAAATATATTATGCAATGAAAGTTCTGGGAATGATTGGGCTATTCCCCAATAAAATATTAGAGCTGAACTACTCCGTTCTTGTGCTAATGTTTTCTTAGGACTATACTTTTGGGGGAGTAGATATTTATAAGTAGAAAACACATCCATATTGGATATAATAATATCTGCCAATACTTCTTGTTCCCCAACGACTATTCCCACTGCCTTACCTTTGCTTTCTAGTATATGCTTAACTCTTGTATTATATTCGAACGATACACCTTGGCGTTCGGCCAATGCCACAAGGCTATTCGTAATACTAATCATCCCTCCATCTGGAAAATATGTACCAATACCCATTTCTAAATGAGGTATCATGGACATAATGCCGGGAGTCTGATACGGAGAAGATCCATTATAAGTAGCGAATCGATCAAATAGCTGAACCACTTTAGGATCTTTAAAAGATTTTGCATTTATCTTATGTAAGGTCGTATTTATTCCAAGTTTTGGAATACTTGCCAATGCGCTCATCGTTTCGCTATTCGTAAAACTAGAAATTCTATGAAGTGATCTTTCTAAAAATACTGGAGCTGTAACTTCATATTTCAGCTTGCTTCTTTTTAAGTAATTTTCAACAATCGATTTTTCTACTTCAAAATTAGCACTGAGCGATTCTGCGATATTATCTATACCAGACGGCATTTGATAGGTCTTGCCATCATTCCAAAAGTAATTACAAATAGTCTTTCGACTCTGATATGTAAAGTGATCAGCTGAATTTTCGCCACACAACTCAAATAACTCATCTACTAGATGAGGCAGAGTAAATAATGAAGGGCCTGCATCAAACCTATATGCATTTTTGCTGATAGTGGTCAACTTACCTCCTGGATAAGCGTTGGACTCAAATACCGATACATTATAGCCCAGTACTGCTAATCGAATGCTGGTAGCTATACCAGCGATTCCCGCCCCTATTACAATTGCCTCTTGCATAGGAGATTAACACACTTTATTTTGTTTAGTTTATTGAACTTAAAGATTAAACAAAATAAAGTGCAACAAACTTGCTTTATTCCTACTACTCGGACGTTAAAAAGCGGTATACGTGTGTTGCATACCGCTTAGAAAATTCATCATATTAAATCAAAAACATTTTAGTTTTGAAGTGCAAAAGTGATGGGTAAGGTATATCTCACCTTCACTTTTCGATGACTCTGCTTTCCTGGTGTCCAAAATCCTTTTTTCTCCACCATATCTTCTACTACTTTTGACGCTGCGGCTCCACAGCCTCCGCCAATATCTCTCACTACTTTTATATCTGTAATATCCCCTTTGGTATCGATAACAAACTGAACTATAACTCTTCCTTCTATTCCATTTTCTTTTGCTATTCTAGGATACTTCAGATTATCATACACGTAAGTCATTAATTCACTTTCAGTACATTCGATCTGCTCAGGATCACTTAAACCATCTTGAAAACAACCTGGAAATCTTGGCATTCTTTCCGCTATGGAAACTATATCCTCGACATATTCTTTTTCGACAGGCTTTTCTACTTTCGGTGCAGGTGGTGCTGGCTGCGGTAAATCAAAATCCTTATCACTTACTTTTACTTCGGCATCTACCGGTACTTCTAGAGGAATCTCTTTTGGCTTTTCAATTTCTTCCACAAGGTCCTCTACTGTTTCGATGATATTATTTTCTTTCGGTGGTGGAGGAATTGGTTCAGACTTTTTCTCTACGTGATAGGTAACCGGAATATCATCTTCTACTTTTTCGATAACACCTACAGTATAGTCAACTACCGCTCGCTCAGCTTGAGTCCAAGACATTAATGTAATCGCTGATATCAAAGCAATACAAATTCCAAAAGCATGTAATCCGCCTGTGTTCTTTAAAGGAGAATTATCAAATCGAGAATGCGAGGACTTTAGTTTTGATTTCCAGTACAATCTTAATCCGAAAATACTTCCTACAATAGAAAAAGCGAGAAGTAGCAATGTAAAAAGAACTGAATTTCCATTGAGTGCTAGATGTGTCATAATATAACATTTTAGACGTTAATAATCTTAGAATGAACTCATGTCATTCTCTAAAATGTTCTGTCTTAATATTGAGTAAAACAGAATTATGAAGCTTCGTATATTAGATGTAAACGAAGCAGTATTTTGGTGTGTGATACTTTTCTTTCAAAGTATAGTAATGTAATATTATTTCTATTTCAGATCCTTTGGTATATCCGATTTAATAATATCCTACTTAAAAATTGATTCTATCATTGTAAGGAAAATAACGATCTTCGCAGCATGAAAAGAGTACAACTCCATAAAGGAAGAGATATATCTATCCAACGTCAACATCCGTGGATTTTTAGTAGGGCTGTAAAAATCACAGAACCTATAGAGGAAGGTGAACGCGTCATAGTAAGAGATCATCGAGGAATCGACAGATGTCAGGCACATTATCATGATGCAAGTATAATGTTACGTGTACTTACAGAAGATATTGAGATAGATATCCAAGCCTACTGGGACGATACTATCGGAAGGGCGATACATCTTAGAGATTCCCTTGGTTTTCCAAATGAGTCTACTGATGCCTATCGCTTAATAAATGGTGAAGGCGATCATGCCTCTGGTCTTATTATAGATGTATATGGAAATACTGCTGTAATACAATGCCATACTTATGGAATGCATCGAGAATTAGATCAAATAGTTTCGAGCCTTAAACGCTACGGTGAAGGAGTAATATCATATATATATACAAAGCCTGTTAGGAGTCTGAAAGAAAAATATGAGAATGTTAGGGCAGGTTATCTCGGCAAAGAAGGTCCTGAAGTTGTCCAATTCAAAGAACATGGTATCCGCTATGAATCCAATTTAGAATTGGCGCAAAAGACAGGTTTCTTTATAGACCAGCGTGATAATCGTCAACTGATAGGATCTCTATCTGAAGGTAAGTCAGTAATGAACAACTACTGCTATACCGGTGGATTTTCATTATGTGCTCTAGAAGGAGGAGCGACTAAAGTAAGCTCTATAGATATCTCCGCTAAAGCCATCGAACAACTTGAGGCTTTACTCGATCTCAATAAGTTCAATGATGACAGACATGAATCTATTGTAGCTGATGTGAAAAAATATTTGGCTACGGATGACACTCAGATGTATGATATAGTTATCACCGATCCACCCGCATTTGCCAAAAGTCAAAAAAAGAGACATTCTGCAGTACAGGCCTATAAAAGAATGAATGCCATGGCTATGAAACATGTAAAACCTGGAGGTATGTTATTTGCCTTTTCTTGTTCACAAGTAGTAGGAAGACAGCTATTCTATGATACTTTAGTGGCTGCGGCAATGGAATCTGGGAGAAGTGTTCAAGTAATTTACCAACTTGATCAAGGACCAGATCATACCATCAATATATTTCATACTGAAGGCCACTATCTAAAGGGATTAGGCATGATAATAAGCTAAAACTAAGCTATATGGCACAGAATTAGCATCTTTGTACTCTAGGAATTACAATCATGTCTAATACTGAGCACCAACAGGAAGATAGTCAACTACTTGGCAATATCATACTAACTGCGATTATGTTAGGTCTAATGATATTGTCCTATCAATTATACGATGGTACTAGAAAGCTAAAATTAGAACATAAGCAAGACTTAGAAGAGATGGCTGTAAAACTAGAACGCAGCTCCGAAAAGCAAATCATTTACAAACAGAGATTATTATTAGTAGCTGATCCTAGGACGAAAAAAATTCTATTAAAAGGCACAGAAAATTCTCCTGAATCTTACGCTACGGTAATGTACAATTCTGAATTGAAAAAAATACTACTAGATCCTGCAGGAATGGTAGAGCCAATGGAAGGAATGGCCTTTCAACTTTGGGGAAAAGTAGATGGAAGTTATGTTGACATGGGCGTTATAGATCAAGATCAAGATTTAATCGCATTAGATGAATTTGTCGATAAGGTAACTGAATACATTATCACTTTACAAATAGAAGGTGGTGATGACTCTCCTGACAAAGATTATATATTCGTAAAGGGTAGAAATCGATAGAAGTTAATAATTAACAGGATTTTTCTTAAGAATATCACGTACAATCTCTCCAGGATAAACAGCATAAATAGGGACTTGTATTTTAAGACTTTTAGATAATTTTCTAATAGAATCATCTATATACTTTTTAGAATATCTCGCAGAAAAATGAGTCAAAATCAATTTCTGAATTTCTATTTCCGATACCATCTGCATGACTTCTTCTAAGCTTGAATGTTTACCTACATGCTTGCTCACAGGTTCGATTTGATTTCCTTGAATAAAAGTTGATTCATGAATAAGTACATTAGTTTGATTCCATTTTTCGTAATTATCAACGGGAGTATCGCCGCTATAACCAACGATATTATTTTTAACGACGTCTGAAATGTATCCACTACCCTTTTGGGCAGCAATTTCCACTATCCTATCAGAATTTAAATTTTTATACTCTGATTTGAGTTTAGTTTTAGTTTCGTAGATTTTATAACATAAGCTTTTGTGTATTCCATTTGGTACAGCAATATGTTCATTTCTAAAGGCTAAGACTTCGATTCCTTTTTTAATTTTCAATATATCACCATCTTGTATGGCCTCCCAATTAACATCCTTTGTATGTGGATCAAAATTGGATAAGAATTTTGCCATTGCTGGAAAAGATGTTGAGTCTTTTGGATAATGAATTACAGGAAAGTCTTTACGCGCATTTAGTTGAATAAACTGATGTAATCCATTCATGTGATCTCGATCAGAATGCGATATGAATACATGTTTTACTTTCCGCGCTTTCTGAAGTAAACCTGAAGATATTCCATCTCCTGCATCCAACAAAAGAGGTAGTTCTTCGATATTAATCCAAGTCGAAAAAAGTGCTGTAGAAAACGCCGTTATATTATATTCTTCGTTCATCAATGTCCACAACCAATTGGAGAACCTGGAGGTAATTGTACTTCCTTGGGCATCTCCACTTTATGATGTCCTTGTAAAATTTGACCTATCAAATGAGAAAGATATTCTTTATGTGCAGCCACTTGAGGATTTCCAGCTGATCCCTTTAGATAATTTCTATTTATCAAACTCAATTGATATCTCGCCATAGCTGATACTTGCTGATCAATAGATTTATTTCCTACCAAAGAAGAAAGATGATTCACATATAGCTTTTGCACTAAATTTCGAAGTTTTTGAGTTTCTGCATCCTTCCTTATAGTAACAAAAATAGTTTGAGATAGCTTATACAAATAATTATGTAAAGCATTCTCTGCTTCTACCATTTGATTTAATCTACTTAATCGTTCAGCTTGTAACATGAACTGCAAAGTCTGCTCAATACTACTACTCGCTATCGCATATCTATCAAAACCAAGACCAATCTGGCTAGAAAAACTTTCTCTACTTCTAGGATACCCAAAAGCAGATGGAGGAATAAGAGAAATCAAATTGTCTGGTAATCTTAAAAATTCAGGATCTAAGGTAGAAAGTAAGGCCTCGGTAGCCTTGGTTTGTAAGTCTAATGAAATAAAACTCACTTCTGACTCCATTTGATCACCTTTCACCTTATATCCATATTGTACTCCACCTATTAATTTACTCACGGCATCGACTTGATATCTATGCATAAGGTAAACGGGTACCAATACTTTTTCTAATTCAGAATAAGGCATTCCATCGGGTATGGTATGTTTTCCAAAACGATCTAATGCTTTATTACGAACTTTGATTATTCTATTCAGTTCAGCGACTGGATCTTTTCCATTATCCCAAAGGTGCGCATCTGGATGAAGTGATCCTTTTGGCCTGGCATCATTATCTGAAATAAACTTAAATCCTTTTTCCTGTGACTCACTAACAATTTTCTTTAATGCTTCTTCTTCGTTAACACTTTGAGGAAAATCACTATACCCATATATAATAGTCCTCTTATCCCATTCACCAATTTTAGTATCATAAGCATCAGAAAAATCTGGTTCCTCCCCTTCCCATTTAATGACAGGATGAGGATAATCCATTACCGAAGCCCTGCCATCAGTACTAGCCGCAAAATTATGTGCTAAACCAATGGTATGGCCGATCTCATGAGCCGACAACTGTCTTAATCTTGCTAAAGCCAATTCTAATAAATGTCCAGTAGGATTTTCCATACTACCGTCAAAAGGAGAAAGTATTCCTTGGGCGATCATAAAATCTTGACGCACTCTTAGCGATCCTAAAGAAACATGTCCCTTGATAATTTCTCCTGTACGTGGATCAGAAACAGATGCGCCATAAGACCATCCTCGCGTACTGCGATGTACCCACTGTATCATATTATATCTGACATCCATTGGATCTGCTCCTTCTGGTAATTCCTTAACCTGAAAAGCCTCTTTGTAACCCGCCGCTTCGAAAGCTTGATTCCACCATTCGCCGCCTTCCATCAAGGCAGATTTAATGGGCTCAGGACAACCAGCATCTATATAATAAATAATGGGCTCGACCGGTTCGCTTATCAACGCATCAGGGTCTTTCTTCTCTAGACGATGTCTATAGATATATCTCTTTTCTAAGGGTTGATCGATAGCCGTCGCGTAATCGGCATACTTTAGCATATTGAAACCAGAGAAAGGATGAAAAACCCTTGGAGTATAATTATTATCAGGCAATCTAATGAAGGAATGATGCTGGCGAACTGAAACTATATCAGATGTAGGCGTAACAGACTTAATATACTTCCCTTTCGCTTCTCCTACAAATGTAGTCGTAGCTTCAAATTCTGTATTATCCTGAAAAGATTTCGTGCGAGCAGCATAAATAGCAGATTTACTTTTATCCAATTTATAGCTTCCCTGCTTATTATTTTTTAATCGCTTTATTACGCCATGTGCATCTCTAAGCAGAAAATCTGTTATGTCAATTTCATAAGTAGCAGAGATTCCCTTTTTCTTATTATTCATGATTGGAAAACCCCAAAGCACAGATTCAGCAAATGCCTGTTTGACCGCTTCTATCTCCAAAGGATTATTGCTCACTGCTCTATAATCATAATTGACATGAGTCAGCAATAATTTATTGCCAGCCTTGACAAACTTCACCACTTTCTCATCTCCCAATTGACCACGATCCAAACCAATATCATTAGAACCTATTCCTGTTGCTAAAGAGTTTACATATAGAAATTCTTGATCCACATCCTTTACAGTAAGGAAGACTTCACCCGAATCCTCCTTGTATTCAATATCAAAAAAACCTATTTGCTTTTGACCTAGAAGTCCAAATGCAATAGCTATAAAAAAGATACATAATAAATATTTAGACTTCATACTAAAACGATTTTGGGCGACTAATTTTATAAAGAAAAAACAAACAAATACAAGCAATAGCTAAACCTAAAGTTTCTCTAACTAATTCGATATGGGGATTTTCGGTTTTCATTTCTCCAGCTATATTAGGAAATCCTTTTTGTGCCCAACTGATGATCTCAGGAGCATAACTTAAGCTTGCGACAAAAAAGCCGATACAGAATAGGAGTAAAACTTTATCCGAAATGATATTTTTCCATTGTAAAAACGAAAGAATAGACACTACACCATAAATTACAATCCATAGCCAAGGATCTGGATCATTATACTGTAATGCCGCAAATAGAAAAAATAGAATTGAGAATATGAGGCCAAGATGTCTTTTCATATTCTAATATCAGTAGAAAAAGCGAGCTACCCAAGGATCTTATTGAAAAGCCATTCTAAAGGGCCACTTTTAAAATAAGTAAGCCATATATTAGAAAATATGACACAAAGAACACTAAATATTAAAGCATATCCTACAGAAAAATGGAGGGTATATTTTCCTATCATAGATTCATCGTAGCCAAATACTATCCCCATACCAAGTACGACATGTGCTACATATATGGTTAATGCCAGTCTTCCGGTATTCACAAAGCTTTTCACTATATAGCGCTCCCTGTAGCGATCAACTCCAAGTATACAAAAACTGATTATTGCAATCGAAAGACTAGATCCTGCTAACATGTACAAAATAAGTGGAGGCATTGGACTCAATCCAAAAACAGCCTGTAGCAGCTCATTTTCATGGGCATCGACTCCGATAGAATTATACAATAAAAATTTTGAGAGTAGTACTACGATCAAAAACACTAATATGCTTCTACGCATTAACTCTCGAACTACCACCGCATCACGCAAATCATTTCTACCATACCATAATCCCACTAACATAAATGCTACCCATGGAAAAACAGGATGAAATCCATTATACAATAAATTCCTTAGGAAGCCTTTAATAGTCCAAAAGTCAAGATACTCCAAAGTGTCAAAATTCCAGCCAAGATCGTAATCTATGGCCATCATCAAAATAGGATAAGCTATAATGAAGATCAGAGCTGCGATTAAGGAATATTGCCTTTTCTGATAAATAAAGAAGGAAGTAATAAGTATATAGACGCCATAAAAATGCAAAATGTCTGCTGGCCAAATGGCGATATAAGAAAGTCCCACCACAAAAAGTAAAACACTTCTTTTCAGTAATTTGTACTTTACAATTTCTCTTAGAGAAAGATCTTTTGTCTGATATGCTTTTTGAGTCATCAATGCAATGCCCACTCCTGCTAATGTAACAAAAAGTGCCGCTGCCTTGCCAGAGAGAGAATCCGCAAGAGACAATAACCAACCTCCATCATTTGCTCCGATTACCATTTTAAAATTAACGATAATCATTCCTATTATGGCCAATGCTCTTGCGAAGTCTATTCCGAGTACTCTCATAAACTAAAAATCAAACTACTTTATAATAATTTCTTGGCTTTGCGCCCCAGAAATAATAAAATAGCCCACCGCTCCACCTGTGAAGTTCGTTCTCACATTAGCGGGTGGCGGATCGAATGGGCTGCCTCTAAATATTTCTGATTCAATATCCATTAAAAAATTGGCAGATTCTTCGCCAATCGAATAAAACTCTAAGACTGCAGTATCACCTATCGCATAGAATCTATTTACTTCACTTAATTCAATTCCTTCAAAGTATTCTCCATCCACGAAGTCATCGTTAGCAAATCCTCCATTTCTCATAGAATCTCCTTGCATCGTACCTTTCAAAAAATCAATTGCATAATAAGCATCTCCTTCTCCGGGCGTCTCCTGAAAATCGAAAGTAGTACCGTAGACATGAAAACTATCAATAATATTCACATCTTCATCACTAAAATCATCAAGATCATACTCCACATAATCAACATTTAGTAATTCTGGACAAGATCTCATTGTATGACTAGCCGTATAAGTAGTATTCTCAAATTCAACCTTGAGAGTATACGTTTCACCATATATTCCTGTCCAATCATGAGGCAAAAAATATTTTCCTTGTGTACCTTCTTCCAAGATAAATTCATTTGTACTATTAGACAATATGACTATAGCGTCAGAAACAAACTCTTGAGAAATGGGACCTAGATAATTAACTGTCTTTCCTACTGTCACAAACTGTGGTTCATCAAGATCAGTAATCCATGCTGTAATTACGACTTTTTCATTTTCTTCATTGAGGTCAATCTCTATCCTGTCCATAAAGCAACTTGACAATGAAAAGATCATAGCTATAAATATTAATTTCTTCATCAGGTCTAAAATTTAACGTTGTATGTAAGTGAGGGCACAATGGCAAAAACAGATGTTCTCTCTGCATAAGTTATATTAGGGTTCGCTTCCTCCTGTTTAAAATCAATGCTAAAAGCATTTCTGCGATTATATACATTGTATACACTAAGCACCCATTCAGATTTAAATCTTCTTGTTTCATTCTTTTTGGATCGATAGGTAATAGAAAAATCTAATCTATGAAAATCTGGTAGTCGTGCTGCATTTCGCTCAGAGTAGATTGGTACTGCTACACCGAGGAAGTCATACTTACCCGTAGGAAAAGTAACTGCATTACCTGTAGAATAGATAAAACTCGATCCTAAAGAAATCCTCTTATTCAATTCATAGGCACCTACAATGGATAAATCATGTGGCTTATCATATTTTGCATTATACCAGTCACCATTATTTATCGAAGGGATTTTCTTTTGCACCTTTGAAAGTGTATAACTTATCCATCCTGAAAATTTTCCTTGATTCTTTTTAAGCATTAGTTCTAAGCCATATGCTCGAGCTTCACCAATCCTTAATTCCGCTTCCAAATTTTCATTAAGCAGTAACTGTGCATGATCTTTAAAATCAATGGAATTTTTAAAGTTTTTATAATATACCTCCATTGAAAACTCAATAGTATTATTTCTCAAATTTTTAAAATACCCAAATGCTACTTGGTCAGCCAACTGAGGCTTCACTTGTTTAGAACTAGAAAACCAGATATCAAAAGGTGTTGCTGAATTACCATTAGATGCTAATTGAATATATTGAGCCGTACGATTATAGCTAGCCTTTATTGAAGAAGACTCATTTAAGGCATAACGTAAACCCAATCTTGGTTCTAAATTCCAATAAGTATTGTAGACACCTGTATAATTAGTCGTATCTTTTATTTCATAATTCTCATCAAGATTATATACTTTTTGAGGCCCCACATTATTAAGCATTGACAGCCTAAGACCATAATCTATCTTTAGCTTATCGCTAATGACCTGCTCATTATTTATATAAGCTGCACTTTCATATGACTTATTCTCTTGAATATCAAAATTTTGCTTTTCCACCTCTTCTTCAAAGGTCTTTATATTACCCGGAGCTATATTATGTTGTATGGTATGTAATCCAAATCTAATAGTATTATTAGGGTTAAGGTATGCACCCAAATCAAATTTCAAGCTATGCTCTTTTAATCGAGATGTCCATTTGAATCTAGCAAAATCCTCTTCAAAATCTAAGAGATAATTATAATTGCTGTAATAGTAAGTTAAGTTAGAAAATAGCTTAGGAGAAAAAAGATGGTTCCATCTCAAGGTCCCTGTACTATTGCCCCACTCTACTCTAAATGATTGATCTTCTCCATTAAAAGCCAATACATCTCTTCCAAAGTAACCTGAAGCAAAAATTCTATTATTTGAATTGAGTCGGTAATTTGCCTTAGCATTCAAATCATAAAAATAAAAGGCATCGTTATCGTCTGATCCTTTTCCTCTTAGTTTTTGCACGGCTTTAGAAACAAGATCTATATAAGATCTTCTACCTGCAAGCATAAACGAACCAGAATCTCCAATGGGTGCTTCTAATGCCAATCTACTCATCAAGGTACCAATACCACCCGAACCAGCAAATTTCTTAGAATTACCTTCTTTCATTCTAATATCAAGTACTGACGATAGACGTCCTCCAAAATGTGAAGGAATAGCACCTTTATATAGTTTCATATCCTTAATCGCATCTGGATTAAATGCAGAAAAGAAACCTAAAACGTGAGAGGCATTGTAAATTGGAGCTTCATCTAAAAGCACTAAATTTTGGTCCACATTACCACCTCTCACATAAAACCCTGAACTTCCTTCGCCAACAGATTTTACACCTGGCAATAATTGTATTACTTTAATGATATCAATCTCACCAAAAAGTGCTGGCAATTTCTTCACAGTTTCGATACTCACTTCCTCTACACTCATTTCAGTCGATGATACATTTTGATCTTCATCCTCTTTTTCTGCAGAGATAACCACTTCACCCATTAGCGAACCGCTTTCTGAAAGTTCAATATCTTTAGTTACATCACTTGCCAAACCCAAGGTGATTACTTGATTTTCAAATCCTACGTAGGAATATATTACCTCATAACTACCCTTTGGCAATGTCAACGAATAAAAACCATAGACATTAGTTGTGGCTCCGATATTGAGCTTCGGAACATAGATTGTAGCAGATATTAAATCCTCTCCAGATTTAGCATCGGCAATTTGTCCATTTAAGGTATACTTCTCCTCATTTTGTCCCTGGAGATAGTTACTAGATATATAAAAAAGAAAAATAATTAACAGATATCTCTTCATGTGATTATCACTTTAAAATTATGCAATACTATGTCAGTCCAATAGTGGTTATTGGCTTTAAAAATTTATAAATAAGTGTACTAATTATTGATGCCAACGATAATGCAATCCGAATTCTAATCCAGAAAAGGCTGCGTCATTGGCAAGGATGCTTATAGCTGTATCAAAGTTTAACCGTTTATTGATATTAATCTTGGTTCCCAATTTTCCATAAATTGAATAATCGAAATAATGCTCAGACAAATCAACTTGTGTGCTAGGCTCGGTCAATAAAATATTATTATCATATAGATTGAAATCAATATTATTTTCTCTCGCCCAAATACTTTCTAAAGTGAATCCAGCGCCCATATAAAACTCAAATCTCTTATTATACCAATGATAATTTAGAATGAACGGAATCTGAATTGCCCTTAGACCTAAATCCACCGAACCTTTAAGTCTGACCACATCACCAGTCAACAGTTCTACTCCCGGACTCAATACTACCGGTGAGTCATTGGAATTAGTATTATTAGACTTATCAAAAACATCATTATATTCTGAATTAATATCTTGTACGAAATCATTTTCATCATAAATGAAATCTGTATCAATATCCAAATTGAGTAAAATATCGCCATAAGTTATTCCAGTAGTAATACTCCATTTTCTACCAATCCATCTAGCATACTCCAGATTTAAATTAATAAATCGTCCATCAAAAAAGACTGTTCCATTTTCAGTCTCATCCAGATCAATACCTTCTAAGGCATTCAATAGAAAATACTGAGTCGAAATTCCCACTTCCATCAAAGGTCGTACAATCACTTTTGGTTTTATAAAGTTCGAACTACCCTTTGGTGCAGTAGCTTGCCTAGCAATAAGTAAAGCATTCAGCTCTAAGCCTTTTACATTTTCAATAAATACTTTCTCTCTATCCACTTCTATCAAGGTTGCTTCTTCCTCTTCAACCCACTTTAAATCTTTAATTTCCTTTGTACTAATCTCCTCTAAAAGTGCCGAACCTTTCATCAAAATGTTTTGATTTTCTACCCTTACCATTTCAACTTCTGCGTCATCACCAATTATCTTTTGATCATTTTGGGTTAGATCTTTAAAAACAACTGGAGCATTAGACTTGTCTATTGTAGTGTTCTGAGGTTTAAGATTATCGTCTAAAGAATTAGTTTGACTGTCCAAAATAGCCAAAGGCTTAGTTCTATCCTGAGATTCTAAAACTGGCATAGCTTGAGAATTATCAAGTACTATTGCATCATCACTCTTATCGACAGCAATATTATTTAATTCTCTGTCTTCATTATTTTCGTTAGGATCTATATTCTGTGAAGTGCTTTCGTTATCCAAAGAAATCACTTGATTAGATTGAATAGAACTTTGATCTTCATTGACCGCATAATAAGTCATACCTGCAGAAAAGAGCAAAACAATAGATAACCATAACCAAATGAAAGATCTTCTCTTTTTCTCTTCCTTAGGAAAATGAGGCGCGGCGGCATTCCATAGATCTTCTTAAGGTATATTCCAGCCATCCTTATCAGCTGAATTTACATCCAACCTATTCTTGAAAAATTCATCTATCTTATTCATAGCTGGTAATTTTCAATTGTGATTCAAGTTTGGTTTTTAGATACTTTCTGGCTTTAGAGAGTTGCGACTTTGAAGTCCCTTCAGTAATTCCTAATTCTAAAGCGATCTCTTTATGGGAGTACCCTTCTATGGCGAACATATTGAATACTAACATATAACCAATTGGTAACTGTTGTACTACCATTGTCAATTCTCTTGCGGCCAAACTGAAATAAACCGTTTCATCCTGATCTTCATATTGATACGCTTCTTGCAAACTTAAAGAATCTACCCATGTATACTTTTTAAGGTACTTTAATGCAGCATGTACCATTACTCTTGATGACCAAGTTTTGAAAGCACTACGCGTACTGTCAAATTGATGTAAATCCTTATACACCGAAATCAAGCCTTCTTGAAATATATCATCAGCTTGGGTCTTACTCTTTCCGTATCTCATACATAACATATACCAATAAACACGATACTCATCGTACAGTACTCTTTGCGCATCAGCATTTCCACTTACGCATAACTTTATGGTCTTAGTCAAGTTTTTCAATGGTGTATATAAGGTATTACATCTTCATATGGACATATTATGGAGAATAGGTTGCCTGAGTTTGAAAATAATTATCAAGATTGTCAAATCAATATACCTACATTTGTGTAATCAAGGAGTAAGAAGTCTATGAATCCGACTAAAATCAAGATAGAATCCAGCTGGAATGAAGTAATAAGGGAAGAGTTCTCTAAGGCATATTTCCAGTCTTTATGCGAACAAATAAGCGAGGAAAAGAAGGCTGGCATCACTATCTATCCTTCCGAAGAGTTGATTTTTGAAGCTTTCAATCGAACTCCATTCTCCAAGCTAAAGGCTGTAATTATAGGGCAAGATCCTTATCATAATCCTAATCAAGCAATGGGATTATGTTTTTCTGTACCTAAATCAATGAAACGTCCTCCCTCGCTACTAAATATCTACAAAGAATTACATAGAGATTTTGGCTATGAAATTCCCTCTCATGGTGATATAAGTTACTGGGCTGATCAAGGCGTGTTATTGTTAAATGCCATGCTAACCGTGAAAGAAAATAAACCAGGATCACACCGTAAAATCGGTTGGCAACAATTTACCGATACTGTAATACAAACGATTAGTGATCAAAAGCAAAATATTGTCTTTTTACTTTGGGGTAATTTTGCCAAAGGAAAAAAGGACTTGATCGATGATCAAAAGCATCTGATATTAGAATCTGCACATCCTTCACCTTTAGCTGGAAAAGCATTTCAAGGGAATGGGCATTTTAGCAAAACGAATGCATACTTAGAAGAACATGATAAAGGCCTTATAAATTGGGATGTCAGCCAAAACTTAACTACTCAACTACAATTAAAACTCTAGTCTCGCTCCCAATTTATAAGGCAAACTTTCTTATTCCTCTGGCTTAGTGTAAGTGACTATATCTATGCTCATCCCATTAGGGTCCACAATGGCAAAATGTCTGTCACCCCAAGGCTCGTCTCTAATTTCTACTGCGATAGGCACATTTTTCTTTTTGATTTCCCAATATATTTCATCTACATCATCTACTTCTATTGTCAAAAAAGTACCATATCCGCCAAAAGCTTTATGAAACAATGGATTTTGACTAGGATGATTAGGGCGTAAAAAACTGATTTCCTCTGATGCATTCGGTGTATGCAATAATAGATAGAAGTCATTTTCAAAGGTTACCCCAAAGTTTAAATTCTCAGTGTAAAAAGTTTTAGTTTCTTGAATCTTATCAGTAATAATTCCAGCATTGAGTTTCATGGTTAATTGATTTTGAGCATTAATCGACATCAATGATATTGACAATGCAATTGATAATAATAATTTCATAATTGACTTTTTTGTTAGTACAAATATGATAGTAGAAAAATCAATAGCATTGTAAAAAACGGACATACTCAATGAAATGCCTCCAAAGGCGTAATACCATAGAAGGTCTTAAAGCTTTTATTAAAATGAGCTTGATCAAAAAAACCTACGTCATAATAAAGCTTATCTTCTTTTAAACTTTGTCTTGAAGGCTTAGCATTGAGTATATGTTGGAAGCGCACTACATTACTAAATGCTTTGGGAGTGGTGCCTATGTAAAAATTAAATACTCTTCTCAACTGTCTTTGACTCAAACCAAAATTCAAATCTTTTTCAATATTTAAAAATCCATTCTTCTTAAATATCTTCAATAGCGAATCGTAAAATCGCTCATCAAATTTGAAGTCACTTGCTTTAATAATACTCCTAATTTTTACATCTAAAAACTCAGCAATGTTTTGCGTTTCGTCCAAAGATATGGCTGAGAGCCAATTAGAAAAATCCGGTAATACTAATTTTAATGCTTGGGATGTATTACTCAATATTTTGGCATTCACATTAAATAGCATAGGGAAAGCAGATGGTAAAAACCTAATTCCATAATAATGAAAAACATCGCCAATTTGGAATTCTGTATATTTTCTGCAAAATCCCATTATATAATTTAAGTTAGGTGTTTCAGGAGTAAAAAAAATATCAATACAGCCATCCGAAACCACTCTATACGTATATGAAGCATCTAGTTTTTCAATAGTTTTTAATTCCCAATAGCAATAAACAAAATTTGAAACCTCTGCAGCAGGCATGATCTCCTGATAAAACATCTTCTTATCATCCAATCCTACAGAAGGTTGAATAGGCATATAATTATCTCTTATAAATTGTATTTGCTCTAACATTTTCAATGTCAATTATAATATGCTTTTCAGCACACGCACATTTATCAATCGAAAATAATTGGGAAAAACTACGAATTTCGATTTAACTCGAAATTCGTAATTCTGCATTCTTAGTTTTATGTCTTATGCCTTAGCTGTAGGCGTGAAGTTCATGGGTGGAAAAGGAGGCTGATTACTTTC
>CALBEE010000122.1 GCA_937927575.1 uncultured Saprospiraceae bacterium
GATGTCTTGATATGCCCCACTTAAACCAGTGAGATTAAGTGTTACCGTTGTAGAGGCATTAACGTTTGCATAGTTATGTCTAACTCTAACCCCTAATTGATTGGCTGGTACAGTTATAGAAAATGTATTGGTAGCACTACCAGAACTTATTAAAGCAGGAGACCAATTTGGGCCGCCATTTGGAGCTTGCTTTATAAAAATATATACCATATCTCCATGCGATTGACCATTACTTGAATAATTGAAACTATTGTCCCAACTAAGATCAAATGTGATTTGATCACCTGTCCGTGTAAGATTTTCAATAGTGAGATTATTGGCACTGAGCGTAAGACATGTATAGCATGTAATTAAGATTGTTAAAAGACTTTTCATTTACTCTTTTGTTACGATTATTAAACAATAATGTAAATGAATGGAATAATCCAAATGCTGCTTACACCCATGTGGGTGATTTTCTGCTGAATCTTGTTAGAAATGAATTATAAAATATAATAATTAATAGTTTGAAAAATAAGTAACACTCATAAGGTATGTCAAAGATTCAAAAAAATGTACTTCGTCCCTGAGATGGAAATATATCCAATATCTTCTCGATAAAATTTATAATTTATAAAAAATAGAGAAGTTTATACATTCGATAATATTAGTTTTACCGTGATTTCATTTTGATCATATGTGCCACTACACAATGGCAAGGTATCGTCAGCTCCATTATATAAATAAGTGAATTGACTAATTCTTACATCTTGGAAAATATCTCCATGAGGAATGTTTTGAGTAGAACCAATTTCTAATTCATCAGTAGAGCCATCAAGATTGTCTATTTCGATTTTCATAACCAACTGACCTTCCCAAATACAAATTGCTAAACATGGACAAAATTCATCTCTCACTTCAATGACTTTAAAGGATCTACCATCTTGAAGACAAGCTGATTCTCCCACTTTCATTTCAAACGCTTGGTCGAACTCTACTTGTTGACAAAGAGGAGCAGATTGAATGATGGGATCTTCTCCGCACGAAATACATAATGTAATCGCAAATAAAAATATTAATGTTTTCATAGTATATCTGTTTGCTTAGTTAGACGTATTGAATGGATGAAGGGTTGGTAGAAATTCTATTTTTTTATTATCCTCTACATTTTCCTATTTTCGCCAGCCTTTTAAAATTAGTATAATCTCAGACTATAGTGGAGCGTGTAATTGGACATACAGTAGCATTTGATTTAGAATATCATGATTCTTTATCTAGATATATTCCTAAACCCAAGGTCGTTCAAGTTTATGAATCTCATGAGTTAGGAGTAGTCCGTGCTGCGGCTATAGAGGATAACTTAGAAGGCTATGGTATAGAGCATTCAGATGCCATTAGCAAAGTGCTCCAAATTCTAAATGATATCCAGCCGGATAGACTTGCAGAAAGGTATAATAGAGGTAAAAAGAGAAAGTATCCCATTGAGCATTTCCTCAAAGAGAAAGAAGTGAAAGTAGCTATACTCAATACGGTAGATAGACTTTTGGATAGATTTTATTCTTTGGTGGTGGAACACAATATGCATATCATAGAAGGAATAGAGCGTAAAGTTAGATTGCAACCACTTAGAATCGAAGTAGAGCCGAGAGTGATAACGCCTATTTTACATTTTGATAAGACAGAATTGGGTATTAAATATTCCATGAAAATTCAGCCTCTAGGTATGAAGGCTATCAAGCCATTTTTGAAAGATATCAAGGTGTTGTCAAATGATCAGCCCTGGTTGCTTATCGATTTTGTGTTGTATCGAATGACTGGAATCAATGGTAATAAATTAAAACCATTTATCGATAAGGAGCACATCTTTGTGAAAAATGAAATTGCTATAGATTACTTCAAGAAATTTATAGTACCAATAGCGAGTAAATTAGATATCGAAACTACCGGCTTTGATGTAATTAAGCAGTCAGATATCGTAGGATTAAATCTATTGGCAAGCTATGATATTTTTGCCAAGCAGATGGTCCTAAGTGTTGAATTTGATTATGGTGCCAAAAAGTTTTTTCATCATGATACTATACAACAGGTATCGCGATTACATATTGGAGATCAACAAGAGATCAGTATTTTTCAATTGATCAGAGATTTAAATAAAGAAGCTGCATTATTGGATAAATTATTTGCGTTAGGCTTAGTAGAAAATGGAAATAAGAGGTTGATTTTATCTGATTCGGATGATGAATATGCTTTAATACCATTTTTAATAAAGCATAAGTTAGATATATCTTCGAGCGGATTTCGCTTGGATATTCCTAAAGTAGATGGAAAAGAAATTTCCTTGAAAGAATCGAAATTGTCATTAGTGAAATCAAGCGGTAATGATTGGTTTGATATAATGGGAGTGGTAGAAGTGGGAGAAGAAAGAATTCCTATTGCACATCTGCTGCAACATATTAAAGAGGATAATCGATTCTATAAATTAGAAAATGGAAGCTATTTCGTGATTCCTGAGGCATGGATGACTGATTACAAAGAGTTGGCAAAATTTGGAGTCGGACAGAATGAATCAGTGCGTATTAAGAAAGCGCATTATATGATTGTAGATGATATAGATGATGAAAGCGGTACGATGCAATACAGTAAAGATTTAATTGAGCATCAGGATGTCGATTACACACCATCTCATAACCTTAATGCAACATTGCGGCCCTATCAATTAGAAGGTGTGAAATGGTTAATTAGTCATCAGCAGAATGGTCTAGGGGCTTGTCTAGCAGATGATATGGGTCTTGGTAAAACATTACAAACTATCGCTGTACTCAGTCATACTAAGGAGCACCTTAAGAGGAGTGCCAGCCCTAAAAATAGTAGTCAACAAATGAGCCTGTTTGGCGAAACAATATTAGAAGAATTGAATCCTTTGAGGGCTTTAATCGTATTACCTGCAGCATTGGTTTTTAATTGGTATCATGAGATAAAAAAATTTAACGCTACACTACATATCACAAGGCATATAGGATCAAAGCGATCTAAGAAAGTAGATTCCCTTGCTAGCTTTGATATAGTACTGACTACCTATCAAACCGCATTACGAGATATCGCGCTACTAGAAAAAATAGAGTGGGAGTACATAGTATTGGACGAAAGTCAAATGATTAAAAATAAAAATTCTAAACTTTTTCAGGCCATTAACACATTGTCGGCGATTAATAAAATATCTTTGTCAGGTACGCCTATAGAGAATTCACTATCTGACTTGTGGGCGCAGATGCAATTTATTAATGATGGTATGTTAGGTTCGTTTGCATTTTTTAAAAAGCATTATCTCACGCCGATAGAAAAATATAGGGATGAGGCCGCTAGCGAAGAGTTAGCTAAAATTGTAAAACCCTATATCCTAAGGAGAACTAAAGAAGAAGTCGCTAAAGATTTGCCTCCACTCACTGAGAAGGTAGAATATATAAATCTGGAAAAATCGCAGAAAGATATTTATGAAAAAGTGAAGAGCGGTACCCGTAATTATCTATTGGGATTAGATGAAAATGATAACGCATATCGATTTCATGTTTTTGCTGCGTTAACTAAGTTGAGACAAATAGCCAATCATCCTATTCTTGTGGATGATAAATATGAGAGTGATCATGCCAAGCTAGATGTAATATTGAGTCAAATGGAAAGTTTAACTAAAGCCAATCACAAAGTATTAATCTTTAGTTCGTTTACCTCGTTACTAAATATCTATCAAGCAGAATGCGATAAGCATAACTGGAAGTATACCACTTTGACGGGTAGCGATAGTCAAAAGGATCGAGAGAAAGCGGTGAATTCTTTTCAAGAGGATGAGACTGTTTCCTTCTTTTTTATATCATTAAAAGCGGGAGGGGTAGGATTAAATCTCACTGCTGCTGATTACGTATTTATTTTAGATCCCTGGTGGAATCCTTTTGCTGAGAAGCAGGCCATAGCCAGAGCGCATCGTATTGGACAGGAAAAACCAATCACAGTAATTCGTTATATTGCTAGAGATACCATTGAAGAGAAAATATTGAAGCTTCAAGAAAAAAAGCAATCTCTCTCGGATGATATTTTGAAATTTGAACTTGGCGATAAGAAATTAAGTGGTACAGATTTGGTCGGATTGTTAGATTAATTTTGATCTATTATTTTTGATTAGCACGCCCAACTGCAATGAGATATCGATGAATGAAAATGGACAACTACGTTCCATGTCTTAAAATCCATAGATGATTTTTTTTACGCAGCCATCCCCTTACACTTATAGATCATCGATCTACTTGATATTAATAATTTTTGGCATCAAATCTAATTGCAAACCTTAATCCTAATTCTATTTGACTCATAGAAGTTCCTCCAGTTTCGATATCAAAAGGGAATAATTTTAGTACAGAAGTTTCATGATCTCGGCCGAAATGATAATTATACATCGCATAAGGATTGATAGTAATTAAGTTGCTAAGTCCAATGTCTAATCCCACAGCAAGACCTAATTTATAAGAGAGTCCATCTTGAGTCCCAGTCAAAAGATCACCTTCTGGATTCTCAACTGTAGGTACAGATGTGTCGTAATGAGACGTATAATAACCTAGTCCAGGAGATAATTCGAAGTAAAAGCCTTTTTTAATTAATGTACTTTGATTAGAGAATGTAGGACAATCACAATCTCCTTCAAAATCCATTGGATAGATCCGAGTATTCAGATTGAAATAGATATAGTTGTAATCAATATTTAATGATCCAGACGGAAAATCAAGAGTATTCTGGCTATAATTAACACCAAGTTCTGGTAAAAATTCTATTCTCTTAGTTTTCAATCTTATCCAATAATCTACGCCTAATCCAAATCCAGTAGATAGCGCATTTTCGATACCACCGAACTGTTCTATATTGCTGACTTGTGTATCATCCAGACCATTGTTAAGATACTTGGCCCTGATGCCTATTTGGGATACAGCCGTTTGTCCTGTAAGAATGAAGGCCATAAGTATTATCAGATATTGAAAGTGCTGTCGCATGGTATTATTTTATTTATACTTAATGTAAACTCAAACTTAAGGAAGTTATTGCACAGTTAATAGCCTTACAATCCACTAATTACTTAAGATACCTTACCTTTGCGACCTATGAAAGTACGTACACTCAGGAAGGATAAAGTCAATGTGATCACATTAGGTTGTTCGAAGAATCTAGTAGATAGTGAAGATTTAATCACGCAGTTGCAAGCCAATGACTATGAGGTGAATCATGATAGTAATGAGGACGCTAACATAGTGATTGTCAATACTTGCGGTTTTATCGATTTGGCTAAAGAGGAATCTGTAAATACGATCTTACAGTATGCTGAGGTAAAAAGAGAAGGAGGCATAGATAAGCTATATGTGACAGGCTGTCTTTCTCAGAGATATAAAGACGATCTAGAACAGGAAATCCCAGAAGTAGATGCATATTTCGGTACTATGGAATTACCAGCATTACTAGAGAAACTAGATGCGGATTACCAGCATGAATTACTTGGGGAAAGAGCAATTACAACTCCAATGCATTATGCATATCTAAAGATATCTGAAGGATGTAATCGGACTTGCTCCTTCTGTGCCATACCATTAATGAGAGGAAAGCACATCAGTAAGTCTATAGAAGATTTGGTGGCTCAAGCCAAGAGTCTTGCTTCTAGAGGAGTGAAAGAATTAATGCTGATTGCTCAAGAGCTAACGTATTATGGATTGGATCTTTACAAAGAAAGGGCGCTGCCAAAATTATTGGATGCATTATGTGAAGTAGAGGGTATAGAATGGATAAGGTTGCATTATGCTTATCCTAGTAAGTTTCCGGAAGAGATATTTGAAGTGATGGCAAGACAGCCTAAAGTTTGTAATTATTTAGATATGCCATTACAGCATGCGGATGATGATGTACTGATGAGAATGCGTCGTCAGATTACGAATAAAGAACAAAGGGATCTGATAGAAAAGGCCAGAGAATTAGTGCCCAATATTGCGATAAGGACGACAATGTTAGTTGGTTTTCCGGGAGAGACCGAAGAAGAGTTTGAACGTTTATGTGATTTTGTTAGAGATATGCGATTTGAGCGATTAGGTGTATTTCAATATAGCCATGAGGAAGATACTATTGCGCATGGTGTTCCAGATGATGTAGACCCTGAGACTAAGGCAGATAGAGCAAATCGATTAATGGAGGTTCAGCAATCTATTTCGGCGGAGCGCAACGAAGAGAAAGTAGGGCAGACGCTTAAAGTACTTTTTGATCGAAAAGAAGGTGGTTACTTTATAGGAAGGACTGAATATGATAGTCCAGAAGTAGATAATGAAGTGCTGGTAGATGCTAAGAAGTATTTTGTAAGACTTGGAGATTTTGCAGAAGTGAAAATTTCTGGCGCCGAAGACTATGATTTATACGGAGCAGTACTTTCTTCATAAATTAATGCACAGCTCCATGAACTGAAGAAGTTCAAGCTTTGGTTTGGGAGAGAGCTAGAAGATCAATATTGTGACCTATCTTGGTAAATAGATTTGCTTCTGACGGTTGCATAAACCATATTGTCTGTACAGGCCCAATACAATATTTTCATTTAAAGGATTATAAATAGGATTGTATTATCCTCCAATGCCATTTTTAAGGTTGTAGTTTTTCGAATATTATTTTTGGTGTATAAATCTAGAAATCTGTTAGTTATATATATAATTTTTTTTGGGTTTGTTTTTAGAATAATTGCCATGTGTGCAACAAATAAATTACATATCCACACAGTTTATCGATTTATTGTCTTACATTCGTTTCATACACCATAAAAGAGTACATCTACTATTTAGGTA
>CALBEE010000123.1 GCA_937927575.1 uncultured Saprospiraceae bacterium
TTCGTTTTAGATTAAGTTTTAAAGCATTCTCATTAACGAGGAACTTCAACACTTTTCATCAAGGCATTTATTATCTTACTTGGACTCACACCTTCCATTTCTCGCTCTGGAGCTATGGTGACCCTATGTGACAGTACTGGATCCACAACATATTGAATATCTTCTGGTGTCACAAAATCTCTACCCTTAATGACAGCAATAGCTTTTGCAGCCGCCATGATGGCCAAAGATCCTCTTGGACTTGCACCTATCTCAATATCCTTAAAGTGTCTTGTTTTGTTAACAATTTCAGCTATGTAGCGCATAAGTTTTTCTTCTACTATTACTTTTGAAGTTAAAGCTCGGTGCTCTGCAATTGCATCAGATGATAAGATTTCTCCTATTTGATGGATGCTATCTGCACCACTACCTGTATGCGCCCTTCTAAGCAACTCAACCTCACTATCCAATTCAGGATAATCCACAGTAATTTTAAATAAAAAGCGATCCATTTGTGCTTCTGGTAATCGATAAGTTCCTTCGAGTTCAATTGGATTTTGAGTCGCGACAATTAAGAAAGGCTCCGTCATCTTATACTGAGTACCATCCATCGTCACTTGCCTTTCTTCCATTACTTCAAATAATGCGGCCTGTGTTTTAGCAGGAGATCTATTAATTTCATCTATTAGCACTATGTTAGAAAAAATAGGGCCTTGTTTATATTCGAATTCTGAAGTCTTATAATTGAATATCGAAGTACCCAAAATATCTGAAGGCATCAAATCTGGTGTAAATTGGATTCTTGAAAAGTCAGCATCAATAGTCCTAGATAAAATTTTAGCCGTAAGTGTCTTTCCTACACCAGGAAACCCTTCTATCAATACATGACCATTAGCGAATATAGCCGCTAATAATAGTTCCACCATCTTATTTTGGCCTACGATGATCTTGCCAATTTCAGACTTAATTTCTTCAATTGAACGCTTTACTTGACTTAAGTCAGTACGTTGCTCAAAATAAGAACTGGGTTCTCCATTACCTGAAACTTCTGAAGCATTTGCATCTAAAGCTCTTTGTTCAATATTACTCTCTAAGGATTCATTGTCTTCTATATGCATCTATATTTATCCGTTTTATTATCTAAGGGATTTACAGTCTTCAAGATAGTTATTTATTCCAATATCTTATGATACAATCGAGATACATCAGATCGATAAGGTGCTAAATCCTTCGCTCTAACAATTAGGAAAATATCGGCCATATTCAAGCTATTAAATTTCTTTAACTTTCTAAAGCTCCACGCTTTCCCATCAATCGATTAATACCTTTATTGAGCACTTTTAACTGCCCATTACTGACAGCGCTTAGATTACTCAAATTACGGATCATGGTAAACAATCGCTCTACTTCGTCTCTGCTCAATTCAGTCTTATTAGTAACTATCTGCAACTCTTCGTCAGAAAAAGTTATATCTCTCAAATAAAAATTTGAAGCTAAATATTCTTTAAGCACTGATATTTTTTTGAGGGCTAAAGTTTTATTACTTGCAGTATTAAAATATAAACTTCCCATCGTCTTGGTAAAATCTACGCTATCATTCGCTGGTGGTACTATGACTGGAATTGCTCTCTGCCTCCGCTTTGTTCTAAATATAAATAACAAAACCAATCCTACTATAGACAACCAATAGGCCCACTTCAACGCCACACTATTTAAAATAACATGCAAAGGGCTTCTTTTTGAAAGTGCATTTATAGCTTTATGCGAATTGTCCCAAATCACATTATGAGATGGTAGGTATGAGGTTAATTCTTCTAGATATCTTTTTCCTTCATCTTGCAGTACGTAATAATTAGTTAGCAATAAAGGCTGATTATGCAAATAGAAATACCCATCTCCAAAACGCACTTTTACAAAAGTCAAATGATCTTCTTCAATACCATGAGCCAATGCTATGATTTCAGCTCCTATACTGTCTATACTTTGGTAATAAGACTGATAATCCGCTATCAAAAAACTATAACTCGAATTTTGCGATTCAAAAAAGTCAAGTGCTACGGTATCCAATCGCATACCATTAATAATTTTATTGAAGTCTCCATAATAATCATCTACTTCAATTCCTATTGAATCCAATAATTCCAAATCTTGGCTATTTGCAGATAAAAAAACGGAATTACCACTTTCAACAAAATTGAGCAAGCTTGACCTATTGAGTGAATCGAAATTCAGATCATCATCAAATAACACATACAAATACTCACCTTGCCATTCATTATCTTTTAAGGTATTCCAAATCGGAAGGTCGGCCTCGATAATATCTTCCCCTTCAAACAAATCAGACCATACATCATGGGTTACATCCGCTCCATATGGCCAATTATGTGCTTTGCTATAAGAAGGAGTCCAGTTTTTTTCGACTGGCATAAGATATGCTACTAGCAATAATCCGATGATATAGAACGCTATTCTTTTTCTATTACTCATCTATCCTCTCAATTGATTGAATAATGAAATAAAACCTTCTCGTAATTGGTGATATTGCGATTCACTTTCTACCTCAAATTGTCCATACCAGCTATACTCAAATACATAAGTGATATCATCAAACTTTTCTTTTATCTCCGCATCATTAATCTCATTAAGATACTCATGATTTGTCTTTCCTGACCGCCATAATATATGCTTCTTATCATCCAGCAAGCGTAAGGTTTTTAAAAATTGTAATCTAATCGCCAATCTATATTCACCTGCGGACTCCGCCTTTAAAATCAAATTATTAATTGACTCTACAGAACTATTTTCATCTATTGTATCCGCTTCTAACTCTGTCTGAGTTTTACGTTCACTTCTTGAAAATGGATTATGCCCTTGAGCACGTAATATTATAAATATCAATCCAACAGCAGCCACTACCATCAAGCCATAATAAATTAAATCTCCTAAGAGAGAATAACCGCCTCGGCCAAGAACCCTTTCCAACCATTTAAGAAAACTCAACCATAATCTTTGCAAGGTATTGTCTTCATAAGTTGGATTCTGCTCATAATTATATGCAGGAGTAGATCTATACTCATCTATCTTTTCTTGAGGTATGCTCCGCTTAATTGTACTTACAACAGTATCGGATGCCTCGATATAATTGTATTGAGCTTGTGATTGAGTAGAATAACTCAATGCAAATATGAATAGGATGATATTTAGTATCGTATTATTAATACTCCCCTTCGTTTTCGAAGAAACTATCTGTTTCATCACCTAATTCATCAATCTGTGCAGCTATGGAACTTCCATCTCTTTTCTCTATCTGATCGTAATATTTCACAATTGTACTGACTGTATTATATTGCTGTACATAGGCAGATCCCAACATATAAATCAAAAAGCCTACTCCTGCTATTACCACCATCATAGTCGTAGATTCTGTACCACCAAATCCGCTGATCCCTGCGAATGAAGAAAATATATGAAATGGAACCGAAAAAGCATATGATAGTATAGTAGAAATCAGACCTGAAACGATAACTACACCAAACATTGACCACCAACTGCCTTTATTAAGAGAAAAAGCGCGAGAAAAACCTTCACCTACACCTATGTCTTCTCTTATTCTGATCCATGAAAAATTAACAATATTAATCCACAACCAAATGAAGGCAGGAAAAGCTAAAAGGAACACAATAAAAACCACTGCAACACCTAAAAAAGCACTCACCCCCAGAATAAATATAAATAGTAAATATACGACCACCATTAATGGAATGATGACCAACAGGCTGATTAAGTAATTAGCAAATTTGGCCTTAATCTTTTCTTTAATCTGAGCTACAGTAACTTTTTCATTTCCATTTTCTTCATACGCTAAGAAGGTCCCAAATACGGTGAGATTCATCAACATATATCCTATGATCATAAATATTACAAAGACTGCCATTCCTACGAACATTCCCATTAAGGATCCCATGATTACTGAAGGGTCAGTGACTTCTCCAGCATCGAGCGAAAATGCACCCAGAAAAACAGGTAGATATCCTAAAGCTAAGATGATTACTAATGGAATTAAAAACACAGGTATCACATATGTCAAAAAAACCGTCAACATAGGTTGAAAGTTAATTTTCATAAATTTCAATGCATCACCGATGACATCTCCAAATTCTCTTCTTTGCTTTAATATGAGTTGATTACGAGTTTCCATTATATACCTATTTATAATATTGTTTTATATCATTTTTATTTTTCTTCGAATGCTACTCCATCTCTTTCTAACTTAATCGGCAACCATACAAAATAGTAGAGAACCCAAGCAAAAGAAATTAAGATTATGGCACTTCTCAAAATACTAGGCATATCTTGATATAGCCTTGTGACAAAACTTTCTATGACAGCCGCGATTATAAATACAGGGACCAATCCTACAATAATCTTTAAGGCTCGCTTAGATCCCATAGCGAGAGACGTAGTTCTTGAATACGTACCCGGAAACATCCAACTATTACCGATAATCATACCTGCAGCTCCAGCAATTACTATTGCCGAAAGTTCTAAAGCTCCGTGCAAAAATATAGTGGAAAAGGAGATCCACCCCAAACCTTTTTGAATAAAGAAATACTGAAATGCTCCTACCATGATCCCATTTTGAAATAAAATATATCCAGTCATAACAGAACTCATTATGCCGAATGCAAAAGCCATAAATGAAACCCTTACATTATTGATAGCAATTCCGAAAAACATTCCTCCTTGCGAATGGCTTCTATATACGCCCATCGGATCGCCTTCATCAATATTATTCAAAGTCATGTTGACATAAGAGTCACCTAATATTAATCTCACAAAACTATCGTCATACATAGATGAAAAAACACCAACCGCTATGGCCACAATGAAGACTATAAAAGAGTAAAGCAATTCTCGGTGGCCTTCTCGCATAGCCATGGGTACTTCATACTTCCAAAAATGCTTAATTCTTGACTTCTTCTCCTTCTTATTTTTATAAATTTTTCGATGTAGGCTAAGGGCAATCTTATTAAGGTAAGATACCAGATTGCTATCAGGATAAAAGGTTTTGGCATATGACAAATCATCATTGATCTGTATATAATAGTCCGCTAGTTCGTCAGCTGTAGCCCTACGATTACCCGAGAGATATTGCTCTATCTCCTTCCATTTTGACTCATTGTTTCTGGAGAATACTACCTCTCTCATGCACTCATATTGATTTAGTGTAAGATAGTAATACATTTTAATTATTCATAAGAAATATATAGGGCAATAGAATGCTAATTGGTAATTTGGACTTCGTTTCATCATCAACCCTTAATAAGGATGCCTGATTATATAAATATTAGAACCGCCCAAAATGTAGAAATAACCTATAAGCTAGCTGGGCTTGGGAATCGAGTATTAGGTAAACTTATCGACATCATAATTATGGTCGGCTATATGATTGCCATCAGCTTCTTACTTAGCAGTCTCAATATCGATGGTTGGGGAGCTAGCGTTTTCTTTATACCCATCATGCTATATTCACTATTATTTGAGTTTTTGAATAATGGCCAAACACCAGGTAAAAGTGTCACTAAATCCAAGGTAGTCTCTATTGACGGATCTCCACTTAGTCTTAGTCAGGTATTGATACGATGGCTTTTACAAGTAATAGATACGTGGATTCTGAGTGGACTTCCTGGAATTATCAGCATAGGCTCAGGCGATCAGCAACAAAGATTAGGTGACCGCAGTGCAGGTACTATCGTGGTGAGTCTCAAAGAAAACACTAACCTTGATCAAACCGCCTATGTAAAGGTCAATGAAGATTACCAGCCCAAATATATTCAAGCAAGTCAACTCAAAGAGAAAGACATTCGCATCCTCAAATCAGTACTGAAAGATAGATCTGATAATAGATATGCCATCATGACGAAAGCAGCTGATAAGATTCAGGACTTACTCAATGTAAAAAAGACTTCTTCCTCTCAAGAATTTTTAAATACGATTATCAAAGACTACAATTATTATCAGCAAGAAATCAAAAATATGGACTCAGACAATGAGCTTTATTAATTTCCGATCTTTCCAATTTCTACTCCTTCAGAATAAGCGACTCGAATATCATTAGCACTAAATGCTGCTTTTATCTTTTCATAGGCAGCGTAGTATACTTCCCAATAATCATCAGGAATCACATAAGGTCTTACGGCTAATACTATATTGTGACTTTCAAATGTTTCTATCCCAATCTCAGGTTTAGGATCATTAAGCACTTTATCAATAGCTATCAATTCTTTCATGATAATTTCTTTGACCTTAGGGAAACTTTCTTCGTATGGCATGGTCACATTCAATTCCATTCGTATCACACCTTTCTTACTGAAATTTGTGACTATTCCACTAATCACCTCTCCATTAGGGATAATTAGAACCTTCTTACCCGGAGTACTCACGATGGTATTAAATATCTGAATATCTTCTACTTTACCGAATTTTTCTTGGACCTCTACCCAATCTCCGACTTTGTATGGCTTGAAAATTAATATGATAATTCCTGCCGCAAAATTACTTAAGCTTCCCTGTAATGCCATACCCACTGCAAAACTCGCAGCCGCTAAAACACCGATGAATGCTGCAGTATCAATGCCTACAATTCCTGCCACAGATAAAAACAAAAATATCTTCAATAAGATATTGATAATAGACGTAAGAAATGAACCAATCTCTCTACTAAATCCTGACTTATCAAATGCCAAGGTTACAATTTTCATCAATTTCTTGATCAGCCATAATCCAATAATTAAGGCAGCAACACCCATTACAACATTGGGCAATATATCTAATACATAATCTATTCCTTTTTGGATATAAGAACCTGCTTGGTCTATTGTTACTTTCTCTTCCATGGGGTGTAATACTGTTAATGGTGCTAATGTAGTAAATCTATAATTTATTTCAATTCATTATCTCGTTGTAATCAAGCTGAAAATAGCTATCTACTAAAGCTAAATATGTTTCATTTTGTGATAAAATGGCTCTATTCCCAATAATGATGATCTGCTCTTTAGCCCTAGTAAGTGCTACATTGAGTTTTCGATCTACGCCATCAGTTGAAAGAGAAACCAAGGAATCTAATTGGCTCAATTTATTAGTACACAAAGAAATAATTACTACATCCCTAGCGCCTCCTTGATAACGTTCTACGGTATCTATAGTAATTAGCTTAGTGCTTTCACGATTCATGGCTTTGATTTCTTCCCTGATCATTGCTATCTGAGCTCTATAAGGTGTAATAATTCCTAATGATCCTTCATCCATACTTTTTCCCTGCACCAAAAATTCTTCTTGATAAATCTCTATTAGCTTTTTAGTCAGTTGCGCCTCGGGTTCATTCGTTTTCCAGCTATAATAACTATCCACCGGCGTATCTATGAATATACATCTTTGGGCTAGCCAATTATACTTTTCACTCTCCAAGTAAGGTTCTTCGTTTTGCAAGCGTGATAATTTAGAAAGAAGATCCAACTGACCATCATAGAAATGAGCATTCGGAAACTGCATGATTTGCTGATGCATCCGCCCCTGCTGAGATAGTATTCCAATAGCATGATCCCATCCTTGGCTCTTGCATCTTAGATATAACCTTTCAAACAAAGACATCCTCTGATCAGCTATTCCTCTATCCAATAGTATAGGATTATTCACTTTGGTCTTTGCCTCTTTCTGTACAACTACGGCAGGCAATTGTTTGTGATCACCAATCAATATAAATCGCTTGGCATGACTCAATAAACCCACTAACATAGGTTCAAGTATCTGAGAAGCTTCATCGATAATTATAGTATCAAACTGTTTAATTTTCAACAATTCTGTTCTATTAATAATACTAGATACTGTACTGACATATAGATTAGTATTGCTAAGGAGTTCCGATATCTCAGATCTTCGAATCATGCCTTCAATACGTTGATTTAGTAGATAAGGCTTATATGCTTCACCACAAGAATGCTTACTTCCTACTCTAATAAATAAACCGTCATCCTGAGGGTTGATATTTTTTAAAGATGCACAAATCTCATCTACTGCTCTATTTGTATAGGCTAATACTAATACATTCTGCCTTTGTATTTGAGATATGTATGATACCAAGTGCCTCAACATTACACTTGTCTTACCTGTCCCTGGTGGACCCCAAAGCAAATAATAATCTTTAGCATCTATCATCTCATTTAGTACTTGATTCTGCTCTTGCGTTAAAGTTTCTAAATAGATTTCAGATTCTTTCACACCTGATCTCGGAGCACTTCCAGAAAGCAATAAATTCCTAAATCGCTTTGGTGATATACAAAATTTATAGAGACTGCGATACATAGTATTAAATCCACTATCCATACTATCTTCTTCGATATTCCAATAGTCATACCTTCTAAATATAGAATGATTATACTGTTGACTTCTTAATCTAATCGTGACCTCATGTTCGTCAAGTGCTAATATTGTACATTTAAATATTTGATTACTTAGGACCGATCTATGCTCTTTATCCACAGGATATAAAATAGCAATATCTCCTTTTCTAAAGTTGGCTAATGGATTAGTACGATTACCTCTTTTTAGTACAAGTGTTGGTGGATCATTTTCAGCGTTATTAGTAAGGACTTGCAAATTATTTAAAATTGCAAATCGCTCTTCTTTCTCTTCCACAGTTTCTAACCAAAGCGCAGCATGTCCGTTAGAATTATTTAGGCCATGCTCGCCTGTTTTGGATAAAGACTGCTCCCTCGCAATAAAAGCTACGAAATGTTCTAGATATGATCTTTCTACATTATCTAGATTTGAATAAACTTTTTCAAACTCTTCAATTGCTTTCTTATCGAATCCACTTGCTTTTGGAAAATGATCCAACTTCAGGTAAGACAGGACATTACTATCTGGAAGATGAGCATTTCCCAAATTTTGTTCCAGTGTCATTAAATCATTTCTGATTCTCATAGCTTCATATTGCTGAGCTTTAACTGGAGGAGCATATCTCAATTGATCCATATCAAGTGCAGAATATAAAATAAAACTATTAGGTTTTAATTGAGATCCAAAAGCAGATTTGATTAACAAATCATACAATAAAGTCTGTACGTAATGATTATTATTAAGTCCGTAAGTATTAGTTCTAAATGGTTTACCACTCTTTAATTCAATGATATCATATCGGTGTGATTCTTCATCATAATGCAACATATCTAGCCTACCTTGCAAGCCATAAGCTCTACTCAAAAACGAAGGCTCCAAGTAACTTTTGGATCTATCAATATTATTCCTCACAAAATCTTCCTTTACCACCTTTTGCAGGTGCAAGAAATGAATTTCAATCTTACGCAACATATCGATGATAGTCTGATCATCATAGAGCGTAAATTCTATTGGAGACATTTGAAATATCCTTGGCTCTAGTTCTTTATAATTAGCATTAGGATCTGATATCAAAACATCCAAAAAGTAATTAGCTATATTACCAATCATAAGTGGTGGCGATGATTCTCTCTGTCGGAATTTATTAACCATATACAAGAGCGCATCTGTACCATAATATTTAAACGTTTCAGCGACGGCGGTAACATCTACCAGATGATCTGGCTTTATCACCAAAGCTTGAGGAATACATTTACCGTCTACTAAAATTTCAACATCCACAAGATTGGCATGAATAGGCATCTCATAAAACTTGCTTAGCGCCTGTATATTTCGATTAAATATTTCATTTTTATCGGAGATATCAAAATACGCCTTTTCTACTGAAGAGCCATCCGACTCGTCAATAAATTCTAAGATATATGAATCAATATCAACATGAATTATAAGGCATTCTATCAGAGATTTAAATTGAACTACATCTCTCTTTGATCTCGCAAAAAAAGACTCAGTCTCACTGTCTAAATCAAATTCTTTCTCTTGGGAAGACTCCCATACAGCAGCAGTAGTTGTATTAATTATGTAATAACCCAATGTCAGATAATGCCCTAGATTACTTTGGCTAAATTTACCTTGTTCATTAGCCCTTCGAAAAGTATGTAGGTAATAAAGTAACTGAGAATCCAACTTATGAACAGTACCCATATAAGCAATCCGAGAGAAAAGTGTAGTGAAACTCACATCTTCGTCTTTGGTAGCTTCTTCTAGCAACATAGTAAATAGATGAAATAAGGCCTTCATCTTAGCCTTAGGCTCAAGGCCACCATCTTCTTTGACCTTGAAGACAGAGCGATATATAAGATCATGGATGAGTTGGTCGCTATTCATCATGGCAAGATACAAGAAAAGCATCAAACACAAAGACAGTCAATATAGCTTGAGTAAATTTCAAAAATGGGATGAAAGTGCAATCTCCCATCCCATCAATTTCATTTAATTACATAAATCAACAATCTGTTCATTACCATAGAGCTGGATAGCATTACCGATCCATGAACTTAGTGTGACTGTAAAATCATTACTACTCTCAATTAGAGGAACGAGTCCACATAATTCATCCGGAGCTATAGTTCCAGAAAAATTCAAAGTTGAATTTGGTGACTTTACTGACGAAACCCAATCCATATCCGCTCCTTGGTGAGCAATGAAACTAAAAACCCAAATATGCTCCAAATTCTTAAAAGCATCTCCGTATTCTACATAATTATCAAATATCACCTGATATCTACTCAATTCCTTAATACTATTACAATTTTGAAAACCGTTAATAGAAGTAAGACTTGGATTACTTGATATCCCTAAATCATCGAGAACCAGCAATGAAGTGAAATCAGATAAACGATTTAACAATGCATTTTTAGAAACCTCCATTACACCAACCTCTTGCAATCGAGGAAAAGCAAAAGATTGCAAAAAGTCGTTACTCGTAATTGCTAAAAAATCACTTACCTTTTGCAATTCTGGAAATTCAAAATCTAAACAACCTTGATCTAATCGATCAATAGAAATACTTTCCGCTTCCTGTAATTGAGAAAATGCTTCAATTTGCTCACAATTCTGAACACTGAGGTAAGTTAGTTTTGTAATATTCTTAAACATCTCTAAGGATAAATCATCCCCAGTATTAAATATTACTTGACCCAATTCAACACTATTCAATAAAGCATTTGCGTATTTATCAATATCAGCTTGTGATTCTATAATAAAAACAACTGGTGGATCTTCATTAATCACTTCCGCTTCGTCTTTTCTGCAGCAAAAAAGAAATAAAATCAAGTTTAAAAAAATTACAATTTTATACATTTTAACTATTTAGCGTTTTACTCTAATTTCTTCATAAAGTCCCGCACCATTCGAAAATCCTCCAGAGGGAATAATACCGTACCAATTCCCACTAGGATTCTCTGTAGGGTCTGGATAAAATTCATCTTGATCACAATAATATAAATATCTATCACCAGTAACATCAACGGCTTGATCGTATCTAATTTGTGTTGCCGAAATCTACTGTCTTCATAAAACTAACAATATCTCTTGAGTTAGTATACAACCAGCGTATCTATTTGAATTACTATTGATGATATTTTATAAATCACTTTCAAATGGGTCCTTAACAAGATCTTCCACCTCTTTACTATAAATAGGAATAATACAAAAGGATTTTTTTACGTTTCTCATACTCTCTTCATTTGCGTCGAGGGTTGGAATCTCATACGTACTGCAAACAAACGGAATAATAGCCGATACACTACCAAATGACAATTCCATAAAATCCTCTCTTTCTTTAATTATTTCAATCGCCTACAAAGACAAATTTTAAGCAATACCATCAAAAGTTAGGCATAGGTCGATAAATATGGCTTGTTCTTCAAAATAATTTAAATTTATCCATTGTTTAAAATCATTTCCATCCACAGAAAGGGCCAAAAGAAAAAATAATATCTAAAAATTTTTAATAAGATTTTTCATCAGTCAAATTTTACTTATTGCATAATAATTACAGAGTCACTCAAACTAATTAGGAATCAAATAACGAAAATTCCAAATAGTCGCGTAATAATTAAAACCACGACAAAAAAAACGTAACATTATATTTCAAATTTTCGAATGGAAAATGAAAAAAGATGACATTAGGTATACCCGAATGATCAACTCTATTTCACTGCGGATCAGCTAAAACTAGATCTAATTGAACTTAAAGCAACCATTGAATTTTTCATTTACTCTAGCATCGATGAGAACTTGGAGACTTTAGACTTAGATGCATTAAATGCCCAACTCTTAAAACAAAAAGACATCCTACCCAATGGAGATGATTTCGAAGCCTAATCCATCTTTCTCTTAAATAGATTTATTTGAATATTCATCCAGTGGAGATGCACTAGAGAATGCTCGTTCACAAGCAACAAGCATCCAAATCAAGATTTTAATTGCGAATAGGTGGTATTTATAGCACTTTTAGGTGCAATTAGCCCAATAAACACCAAGTTAAATAGTGGATTCTAGTTAATTAAGAAGACATTTGTGACTTATTCCGTAGTATTCGTCTAACGGTTGTTGAGTGACATCAACGCAATCAACAAATTAACTAACTTATTAAAAATTAAATTGATTATGTCTTTAAATTTATTAGATATGCTAAAGGACCAAGTATCTGGACCATTAGCGAACCAAGCAGCTTCTTTCTTAGGTGAAGATGAAAGTGCAGTGACTAAAGCACTTGGAGGAATTTTCCCATCAGTACTAGGATCAGTAATAGGAGGAGCAAGCGACAAATCAAGTGCATCAGGCATCATGGATATGATCGGTGGACTAGATATGGGTATGCTCGGTAATATCGGCGATCTATTTGGCGGTGGCGCAAGTAGCGTAAACGGTCTTCTTAATAGTGGAGGAGGAATCCTTAATACATTATTAGGTGACAAAATGGGCGGAATGGTAGACATGATCTCAAAAATGAGTGGATTAGGTAGCGGAAGCGCTGGATCACTTATGAAAATGGCCGCACCATTCTTAATGGGTATCATAGGTAAGCAAGTAGCTGGAAAAGGAGTAGGAGGATTAATGGATCTTCTAATGGGTCAAAAAGAACATGTCGCTAAGGCAATGCCTTCAGGTATGGGTTCTTTATTAGGTCTAGGATTTGCAGATATGGGTGACATGGCTGGAAAAGCGATGGGAGCGGTAACTGGTGCAGCAGGTGTAGTAACAGGTGCAGCTGGTGATGTTGCAGGTGCAGCAAAAGACGTAGTTGGAAGTGCTGGTAAAATGGCTTCTGGTGCAGTAGGCGGAGCAGCTAATCTTGCAGGAAGCGCAGGAAAAGCAGCTAGTGGTGCTGTAGGATCAGCGGCTAATGCAGCTGGAGAAGCAGCTAGTACTGGTCTAGGATGGATCAAGTGGGCTCTTCCTTTCTTAGCGATAGGAGCTTTAGCTTTCTGGTTATTCACTCGTGGTGGCGCTGATAAAATTACAGGTGCAGTGGGTGATGCAGTAGAAGCTACTACAGACGCAGCAGGATCTGCAGCAGGTGCTGTAGGTGATGTAGCAAGTGCAGCTGGAGAAATGACTAAAGATGCTGCAGGCGCAGTTGCAGATGCAGCAGGTGCAGTTTGGGGTAAAGTAGATGCTACCGCAAAAGCAGCATTAGACAAAGTAACATTCGCAGCAGGATCTGCCGGATCACAAATGAACGAATACATCACTGGTGGTTTTAAAGGTGACAGCAACTTCACATTCAGAAATCTAAACTTTGCTACTGGTTCAGCAGAATTAGGAAGTGCTTCTGAAGTAGATAACTTAGCAGCGATCCTTAAAGCTTACCCAGCAGTAAACGTTACTGTTAACGGTTACACTGACAATACTGGAGATGCAACTAAAAACCAAGCATTATCTGAAGCAAGAGCAGCATCAGTAATGGGTAGATTAGTAGCGCAAGGAATTGATGTAAGCAGAATCAAAGCAGTAGGAAATGGAGATGCTAATCCAGTAGCTTCAAATGATACTGCAGAAGGAAGAGCGCAAAATAGAAGAATAGAAATATCTATCAATAAGTAAGAAATAGATTAACTATTATAACTAGGATTTTAGGCTCTGCAAACATAGTTTGCAGAGCCTTTTTTTTATCTCTTACTATTTTATTTTTAACGAGTTTATCTGCAAAAAGGTCAGGACGAATTTAGATAACTAAAAGAAAATAATTCTTCCAAGGTTATTTCCAAACCCGTACTAAAATATTAGGTTTAAAAATCATTGTCATTCTTCTCTTTCAACCTTCGAGCTTACTTTCAAAAAACCTTATATGAAACCCTGCGAAGATTTCTTCATCTTGAAAAATAGAGATGACATCATTACCAGCATCAACTTCATTTTCTCCTACTCTTAATCGTCATTGTATATAATACTCAAAAGAATTCTAATGAGAATAATGATCGCATTCAGTTAAAAACATTCCAAATTTCTTTTTGTGCTGTATTGATTTGAATCGCGGTTGTAATTTCTGTACTTACCTTAAACTGATGTTTTAGGTTTTTTTTACACATTAACTATATCTGAAATATTCGCTAAGAGTTATTTTAGACGCTTGACATATAGCAGAATTCTTATTATTTCTGATTCGACTATTTTACACCAGCTGCTAAATTACTATTGCCTATTTCAAAGTAGAATTCAATGTAGTCTTCAATTTCTTTCGTTGCTTCCTAAATTAGATCTAACAACAATTACTTTATAAAATATAAATCTACATAGAAATTTAACGCTGAATGCAAACAACAGAATCATACAACTAATCTACATAATTGAGATATGCTTTAGATTCTTACGAAAGTACCAAGTCCTGCTGTTGGACTTACCCTTACAAAATATTTGAGAAATAAAAATTAATGAAAGTCATCTCCTAAGAGAGGGAGACGTAAAAGCGAATATCTTTTTAATTTCGAAATAGACTCAATTGAGACATTTACCTTATATCTAATATCCTAATCTATAGGTAGCCCCTAACTGAAGAAGGTGCGTATTTCCATATCCAAACTCACCATACAATCCCAACTGAGGCGTGAAGTAATATCTAACTCCCGCAGAAGCATAATATACAATCTTAGGTACAGTCACTTCTGAATCTATTTCATTGAGAACAGAACTCACCACTGATTCCGTAATGGTATTTCTCCTATTAAAACTATAACCTAAATAAGTGGATGCATAAGTATCAAGACCTTCAATCACAAACCTATGATATGAAAGTTTACCACCAAATGTAAACACATTATTTCTCTCGGTAATCGTTCCTCCATCGCATAGACAATCTTCTGCACCAGGAATGGGTATCGGCGAATTACATGCTAAGGCACAAAGCGGATCATCAATGATAGAATTAATATCATCCAATGTAAATTCATTTTGGGCGTCCACTTTATAATAATTAAAAAAAGCTCCCACTGAAATCAAATGCGAAATGCCATAATCATAAGATAAATTAAACGAAGGACTTGGGTTTCCAGATCCAGAACCGCCGCCAATCAAATTAAATGCAAAATCAGTCCCATTGATTAAGCCTATACCAACATTAATATTTTTATCACCCTTAGTATGATAAGAAATAGAATCAAGCACATGGTTTTGTGATTGATATCCTTGCGCCTCCAAATCAAATACAAAACAAACAATCAAAATAATAGCAGCAATACTCTTAGTGAACCGATTAATAATCATAGCAAAATATATTTACTCTTGAGACGTACAATTGATGAATAAGACACAATCCATGATAGATAAATAATTGACTAAATAAAAAGAGGCAATCCTTCTCAGAATTGCCTCTCTATATATTTATATAATTCGATACTTAGTTCAGATCAAATCTATCTAAATTCATCACTTTGTCCCAAGCAGCTACAAAATCATTTACCATCATTTCTTTTGCATCATCAGAAGCATAGACCTCTGCTATAGCTCTTAATTCAGAGTTAGATCCAAAAATTAAATCTGCTCTCGTTCCTGTCCATTGCAAATCTCCTGTCATTCGATTGCGTCCTTCAAATATTTTATCTGTATCGCCAGTAGCTTTCCAAGTAGTAGTCAGATCTAATAGATTGGCAAAAAAGTCATTAGTCAATTTATCCGACCCAGCTGTAAAGACACCATGTTTCGAACCGTCATAGTTGGTTCCTAACATCCTCATACCTCCGACTAATACCGTCATTTCCGGTGCCGTAAGTGTAAGTAATTGAGCCTTATCTATTAGTAATTCTTCTGCAGTACGTGTATGTCTACTATTTACATAATTTCTAAAGGCATCCGCTACTGGCTCGAGCGCATTAAACGAATCAGCATCTGTATGCTCATCTGTTGCATCTACCCTACCTCCAGTAAATGGTACAGTAACATCAAAACCTGCGTTTTTCGCTGCTTGCTCTACAGCTGCACATCCACCTAATACTATAAGATCAGCAAGTGATACTTTCTTATCTAAACCAGATTGTAGGTCTTCTAAAGTAGAAATCACTTTCGACAATTGAGTCGGATTGTTTATATCCCAATCTTTCTGAGGAGCCAATCTTACTCTGGCTCCATTAGCTCCACCACGCTTATCAGATCCTCTAAAAGTTGAAGCCGAAGCCCAAGCTGTTGACACCAATTCTGAAATTGAAAGTCCTGTAGCAAGTATTTTACTCTTAAGATCTGCCACATCATTACTACTCAATGAATCATTGTCATTTGCTGGAAGAGGATCTTGCCAGATCAATACTTCTGATGGCACTTCCGATCCTTTATAATTTTGGATGGGGCCCATGTCTCTGTGAGTCAACTTAAACCATGCTCTAGCAAAAGCATCTTCAAATTGATCAGGATTTTCATAAAACCTTCTTGAGATCTTTTCGTAAGCTGGATCCATTCTCATCGATAGATCTGTAGTAAGCATAAAAGGTGCATGCGTTTTGTTAGCATCATGTGCATCCGGTACTGTACCTGCACCAGCACCATTCTTAGGAGTCCATTGATGCGCTCCGGCAGGGCTTTTCGTTAGCTCCCATTCATACTCAAATAAATGCTTAAAGTAATCATGACTCCATTTCGCTGGTGTAGTAGTCCATGCTCCTTCTAATCCGCTGGTAATGGTATCTCCACCTTTACCTGAACCAAAAGTACTCAGCCATCCCTGACTTTGAGCAGTGATATGACCACCTTCTGGCTCTACTCCTACATGGCTATCTGGACCAGCTCCATGCGCTTTACCAAATGTATGCCCACCTGCGATTAGCGCAACAGTCTCCTCATCATTCATTGCCATACGACCAAATGTTTCTCTTATATCATGTGCTGCGGCCACTGGGTCAGGATTTCCTTCAGGGCCTTCCGGATTTACATATATCAATCCCATATGCGAAGCACCCAAGGGTTGTTCTAATGATCTATTTTCTCCATATCTATTCACGCCTAGCCATTCAGTCTCACTACCCCAATTCACATCATTTTCAGGCTCCCATACATCAGCTCGACCACCTGCAAATCCAAATGTTTTGAAATCCATGGATTCCAAAGCACAGTTACCCGCAAGGATCATAAGATCTGCCCATGAGATCTTTCTACCATACTTTTTCTTAATTGGCCATAATAATAATCTTGCCTTATCTAAGTTGCCGTTATCCGGCCAACTATTTAGAGGTGCAAATCTTTGTTGTCCAGCACCGGCTCCACCACGACCATCAAAAATTCTGTATGTACCTGCACTGTGCCAAGCCATTCGAATGAAAAATGGACCATAATGTCCATAATCTGCCGGCCACCAATCCTGAGACTCCGTCATAAGATCGACTATGTCTTTCTTGAGTGCAGCAAGATCTAAACTTTCAAATTCTTTAGCATAATCGAATGACTTACCCATTGGATCAGATTTATCCGAATGCTGATGTAGTAAGTTTACATTCAACTGATTCGGCCACCAATCTTTGTTAGTTGTACCGCTTCCAGCAGCTTGACTTTGAGCACCACCCATAAAAGGACATTTGCTGATATCTCCACTTCCGTTATCCATAGTTATATATTGTTAATGTTTGTAAATTTTGAACTGCGAAAATAAGAATTAAGAATAGGACTTGCTGCATCTATAGCATTGATATAAATGATATAATTATTGACAGCATCTATGATGACTATATTCCTATGTGAATTAAAGCAGTCTTAAGAATTTGAGATCACTAAGATCCAGGTCTTGCATTATTTTTTATGGTTCTTAAAATAATAGAAAGCTGGAATTCCTGCTGCTAGTATTGCAACTCCCGCCCATGATTGCATTGGCAGATCAATCAAAGTATTGACCACAAAAGCTACTGTTACAATCAAATAGATGATTGGAATAATCGGATAGGCACCAAGTTTATAAGCCGGCTCCTGGGCATCACTCTGATCTCTAGCCCTAAAAATAAAAATAGATGCCGTCGCAAGCGTCATAAAGACAATATCCATGAATGTAACGAAGGTCATTAAATTATGAAAAGTCCCCCAAATCAAGATTAAAACACAAGCCCAAACCATTTGAAATATCATGGCAAAATATGGAGTCTGGTATTTGGGATGAAGTTCTGCCAACTTCGCAAAAAACAAACCATCATTTGCCATAGCATGGTAAATTCGAGGAGCTGTCATGGTATAGATTCCTATCGTTCCGAATATTGAAATCGTAATTGCAATAGTGACTAATTTACCTCCGCCTGTGATTACTGCTGCTACCGCATCTCCTGCAATCTTTTCAGACAAGGCCATTTCGCTACCTGGGATAAGTTGCATATAAGCAAAGATTACCAGTAAGTAAACCGTTGTAACTGTTAATGTTCCTATAAGCATAGCCCTAGGAATGGTCTTTTGAGGGTTCTCCGTTTCACCAGATAAATATGTCGCATGATGCCAACCACCAAAAGACCAAAATACACCTACAAATCCAACCAAAATTCCTTGTAATAAATTATCCGGAGTTTGGGTAACTAGATTGATCGTAGTCTCTACATCAGATGTAGGCCATAAGTACAATCCGATTAAAACAATGATCAATAGAGCGACCAATTTTAAACTCGTAAATAAGGTGGCAAACATCTGGGATACATTTACGCCTGTTACATTGATTAAAGTCAAACCTACAATGGTACCTATCGAAATAGCATACTTGGCGTATGTCGACAACTCTACAAAAAATTTAACGTAATTAGCAAAAACTGTAGCCAACGCAGCTAAAGCACCAGTATTGACAATTAATAAAATGATCCATCCATATAAGAAGCCAAAAATATCGCCATACGCCTCTTTGAGGTAGACATATACTCCACCTGATTTTGGAAACCTAGCCCCCAATTCCGAGAATGTCATAGCACCCAAAAAAGTTACTAATCCTCCCACTGCCCAAATTAGCAATACCCATCCATGGTGGCCCACGGCTTTCATGGTTTCAGCAGGGGTAACGAATATTCCGGACCCGATGCAAGCGCCTATCGCAATCATCGTCAATCCTGTTAGTGTAAGATCCTTTCTTAAGGCCATTCGGTCAGTTTTACGGCTTCTAAAATACAATTATCTACTGATTATGAACTTCGATAACTGCTAACTGTCTTTCAATCGTTATATTTAGAGTAATCATTTTAATACCTCGTCACTAATAAAGTTAAATGCCATTGAGTAGAATCATTTTCGTTTTTATAATAATCGTACTAAGCATTTGTCCATCTAAGTGTCAAATGCTCGCTAGTGATTTAATGCAAGGTAAACAGAAGGTTACTATCCCATTTAACTACCGGAATGGCTTTATCGTTATTGATTTGAAATTCAACAATTTCATGCCTATGAGTTTCATCTTCGATACAGGAGCCGAACATACCATCTTATTTGATAGGCAAATTACGGACATCTTCGGAATAGAATATGATCGGCAAATCAAGATATTAGGAAGTGATCTTTCCATTGTGATGAAAGCACAAATAGCTAGAAAGATACCCTTTGTTCTCCCTAATGACATAAGAGTGAAAAGAGATATTATAGTCCTAGACGAAGATTACCTCCATTTAAGTGAAATCAATGGCATAGATATAGACGGACTTTTAGGAGGAGAATTTTTTAAAGGATTGGTGGTACAAATCAATTTTCAAAAATCGAGAATTGAACTATATAATCCAGATAATTTCAAACCTTGCAAAAATTGTACAGCGCATGATATAGAAATTAAAGACCACAAGCCCTATATCCAGGCAGATTATGTTTCATCATCCACTATGAATCCTGATACCTCTCAGCTCAAATTACTTTTAGATTCTGGTGCAGCTACCACTTTCCTGCTTTTCTTAGAAAGTGATAGTACTATAGTTGCTCCAAAAACTACTATCCCTGGAAACTTAGGAAGAGGCTTAGGCGGTGATATTTTAGGCCTCATTGGTAAATCACGATTTATTGGAGTAGATGGATATAACTTTAAAGAAGTCATTACCTATTTCCAGGATATTGATTCTATGATTATCAATAAACAAGAAGTAGATAGACATGGTATCATAGGTAATGTATTACTTTCCAGATTTAAGAAGATTGCTATCGATTACACTTTTAGTAAGCTTTATTTGGAACCTAGTGATGATTATAATGAAGACTTTGAATACGACAAATCCGGTATTAACTTAATAGCCTTAGGCTCCAATCTTGACCAATACTTTATCAATACGGTAATTATTGACTCTCCTGCCTATGATGTAGGCATACTCCCTGGAGATCTCATTATTAAGTATGGTTGGTGGTCTACTAGATGGTATTCCCTCGAGGGAATCACTAACCGACTCAGCAGTAAGGAAGGCAAGAAGATCAATCTTACAATTAAAAGAGGTGAAGAAAAGATCAAGAAGTCATTCATTCTCAGAGACTTATTCACAGATAATAATGAGTGAAGATACTTGCACAGTAAAGTAATAAACATTATTTTTGCAGCCAATTTGAAATAATTATTAATCAATTTAAACATAATCTATGTTAGCTATCGTTACAATAGCTGGTCAGCAGTTCAAAGTTGAGGAAGGTCAAGAGATCTTTGTCCACCAGTTAGAAGCATCAGAAGGTGATAATGTTTCATTTGACAACGTACATATGTTGATCAATGGAGACAGCACTTCTGTGGGCACGCCGGTAATCAGTGGAGCCTCTGTAGGTGCTACTGTTCTTGGTCACCAAAAAGGTGATAAAGTAATCGTATTCAAAAAGAAAAGAAGAAAAGGTTACAAAGTAAAGAATGGTCACAGACAATCATTTACGAAGATCAAGATCGATTCTATCAAAGGATAAGATCAAGCTTCACTAATACAACTTATTAATAATAGAAGAGGTGCATCATCTGCAACTCAGTAAAAAGTAAATAAAATGGCACATAAAAAAGGTGTAGGTTCTACGGACAACGGAAGGGATAGTAATCCTAAGTACCTCGGAGTAAAACTTTTCGCAGGTCAATACGCTAAGCCAGGTAGTATCATCGTAAGACAAAGAGGAACTAGATTCCACCCTGGACTTAATGTTGATATGGGTAAAGATCACACGCTTCACTCAATGATAGAAGGAAGAGTGTCTTTCGTAAAGAAAAGAAATAACAGAACATATGTTAACATACTTCCTTTGGATGAGGTAGCGATAACAAATGCAGAAAGAGCTACTGCTTTAGCAGATAAGCAAGCAGCAACAGATGCTGGAAGAGCAGGTGATGCTAAGCCAGAAGCTAAGAAAGCTGCTCCAGCAAAAAAAGCCGCTCCTACTAAGGATGCAGCTGCTGCTCCAAGTGAGGCAACTCCAGTTACTGAATTTGTAAGAGGAAATGCAGAAGGGTCTGATGATTTAAAGAAAATTGAAGGCATCGGTCCAAAAATTGCAGAATTACTTACAGAAGCTGGATATGGTACATTTGCTGCAGTAGCAGCAACTACACCGGAAAACATTTCTGCAATACTAGCAAATGCTGGAAAAAGATATACTATGCACAACCCAGGCACATGGCCAAAGCAAGCTGAAATGGCTGCCGAAGGTAAGTGGGATGAGTTGAAAGTGTGGCAAGATGAATTAGATG
>CALBEE010000124.1 GCA_937927575.1 uncultured Saprospiraceae bacterium
TACTCCAGAAGATCGTCCATTCTTTGGACAAGCTCCCATACTAGCTAATGCAGTGCTGGGATATGATAATCTAGACAAAGGATTTAATATCTCTGCAGCATATAATTATAAGGGAGATAATCTCTCTGTAATAGGAGATAGTGGTACTGATGTGTATACAAGAGCCATCAATACGCTAGATCTTGTTGCTTCAAAGAAGCTTGGAGATGTAGATGTGAGATTAGCCGCTAAAAACTTATTAAATCCTAATTATACTGAATCTATCCAATGGGAAGGACAGGAATATATCAGTAGACAATATAAGAGAGGAATGGATTTCAGTCTTTCGCTTAGCTATAGATTAAGGTAGAATAAACGAATGACTACTATTAAGTTATAACAAGCTCGATGAAAGAGATTTCGAATGAATAGGGTTTCTACGAGCTTTATCCTAATATTCGAGGTCTCACTTTTAAAAGTAATTTGAGCTTTTCAGTAGATTATATAGAAAGCACTTTTTAAGATAAACTGTTTTACCAGAGGCGTTGTACAATATAGATTGTGCAGCGCCTTACTTATTTGATCTTTTTTTAATCCATACATTTTATACTCTTTTTCCATTGAGTATACAATCAAGTAACACTGGGATTATATCTTGTAAGCATATAATGTTGGAAATGAAACTCAAAAAACCTTTCTTAATTCTATCTCTCTTAATCCTATTAGTTATAGCGAAGGCCTATTGTATTTAGGATTAGTCATGTGGTTGAGATACCTCATTTCGTTAGCTATAGTATCACACAGTTGCTATGGTTTTTTTATGTCAAGTCGGCTCATTTCTTTGAGTAAAGTGCCAGTCATTTTCTTTAGCACATATAGAAAAACTTGATTGTATGTAAACTTAATGTTAACTTAGCGTGTATATAGTGTAAATGCACCATGAATTTAAGGTTAACATACATAGCGTTATTATTACTAAATACATTGTCTTTCAATGTGTTAGCTAGTGAATTGGCTGACGATAGCCGTGTGTCTATACCTTTCCAATTGATTAATGGACTCATCATTGTCGAAGCTGAAATTGATGATGTAGTAGGTAACTATATATTTGATACTGGTGCTGAGGAGCTAATTCTTAATAAGGAAGTACGTTCTGGTAAAACAATGTTTTCTTCTATTAGTGGTGAAATAGCTACTGAAGAAGTTTATATCAATCTTCTGAGAATTGGTAACCTCACACACAGTAAAGTAAGAGCTTACTCCACGGACTTAGGATCAATGGAATCATACCTCAATATGCCCTTGCAAGGGGTGATTGGATGTAATTTGTTTGTTCCTCGTAAAGTGAAGATTGATTTTACGACTAATCAAATCATCATGTCTTCTCAAGACGATCTGACCGATGATAAATCGAATTTTGTAAGTTTTGAAATGCTAGATGGCGTTCCGGTTTGTCCGGTTGAGATTAACGAGCAGCAGTTCTTATTCGGATTTGATACTGGAGCCAGTATGCATGTTTTGGACAAGAATGTAATGAATGCTTTAACTACATCGATTAGAGATACAGGTTTAGACAGTTATGTATATACAGGCACTGGTGAAAAAACGGTAAATAAAATTTTTGAAGTGGATGAAATGACTTTGGGGTCAGATACCTTTGATAAGGCTCGTTTTTTGATACAAGATCTTAATGAATTTAATCAAAGTATGGAGCAGCCTATTTCTGGCGTCTTGAGCATTACAGCGCTGACCAAAAGTGACATTGTCATCGACTTACAACAAAAAAGAATCTATTTTTAGATTATACCATCACTTGAGATAATCCCTGACTCATTTTAAAATCTTACCACTCTTAGCTTCCGATAATAATCGTTTTGTGCTTTATGTTTTATGAATTTATGGCATTAGGGCAAAAAAAATGACTGGCCTACGGTATGTAAAGCCAATCATTTCAATTCGAGTTATCTAAAACTCACTACCTTTCGTAATAAGTTACTATACTCGCTTTTGCCAAGGTATTATTCCAAATGTAATATCCCACTATAGCAGGATTGGTGTTTTCATCCAGCCCTAGTTTTTCTACTTTAAGAGCATGTACAGTGATGATGTATTGATGTATGCCGTGGTTTTCTGGTGGGCAAGGTCCTCCAAATCCAGGTACTCCATAATTTGTAATACTTTGTATGGCAGAGGCTGGCATGAGATTCTTTTTGATATTTCCTGCATCTGAAAGCAAATGATTGATATCACTTGGAATATCGAATACAACCCAATGCCACCATCCACTGCCCGTAGGAGCGTCAGGGTCATACATAGTGATAGCGAAACTTTTAGTGCCTTCTGGTGCATTGGACCATGATAGCTGTGGCGAGGTATTCTCTCCTTCACAACCAAATCCATTGAATTCTTCAGTGAGCGTGGCATTACCGCCGAGCGTTTTACTTTCTAATGTAAATCCTTTTTGAGCATTTATGCTTATGCTAAGTAGCAGTGTAATAAGTGTAATGAAAATTGATCTGTACATAATTTTAGTTTTTTAATTATTTAATAGTACAAATTTGAGGGTAAATAGACTTTATATCGTTGTTGATTTAGTCCAAAAAGTATTTAAAAAAGTTCAATTATTGAGTTGGTACTGTTTTGGAGTCATGCCAAATTTTTTCTTGAAGGCCTGAACAAAGTTTGAGAAGTTTTCATAGCCAGCATCTTCATATAGTTCTATTGGACGATTTTTATTGGTTTTGAGAAGCATTGCGATATGACTTAACCGCTGTTCACTAAACCATTTCATAGGTGTCATATCATAGCGCTTTTTAAATTCTCTTTTGAAGGTAGAAATACTCATACTAGACAAAAAGGCTAGTTCTTCCAGATTAAGTTTATTGTATTTATTGTTATCCACTATATTTTTTAGACGACTTACTTTATCATCTACGTTTTGTACTATTGAGTTTAGGAAATCAGCACCGTGTTGGTGGATGAGATACAGCATAATCTCTTCAAATTTGTTTTGTAGTATCATTGATCGCATCGATAAAGGCAACGTAAAAAGGTGTTCTAGACTACTGACAAAGTTTTCAATGAAGTCATCATAATCGAAAATATAAAACGATTTCTGACTTGGTTTTGAAATGGCTGCCTCTTGATATTTTTCTAGTATTTGTAGAATATCTTCGTCGGTGAAGAATAGCAGAATGCTTCGGTATTCTTTATTAGAATCAGAAACCCTCTCGGTCATCAGACAGTTTCCTGCCTTCATGATTACGAATCTATTATTCTCTATTTGTACTGTCTTATCGTCACCTATGACTTCTTTGGTTCCAGTACGAAGAAAACTAATGGTATTTTTTGAGAGGTTAATTTTAGTTTTTTCAATGTCAGTTCTCCTTTTATAATTATAGATCTGGAGAGGGTTAGCGTCAATAATGTTAAGATCTTGTGGTAATACGGTCATAGAGATTGGGGCTGATTAATTTTATAGAGTTAGAAGTGGCAATTATTCTATTCATATCATTTTATCAAAGCAATTAAATGAAAATGTGCAAATACGTGTTCATCATATGTTGATAAATATTTGCCATTGGTCTACAGATGTAATCAATATTGAAATTGTATTTTTAAGTTTAAACTCTAAAATACTTAATTATGAAAAAGCCATTTATTTTAATTCTGACATTTGTCTTTGCCACGCTTTCTTACGCTTAAACAGAAACTTTGTTTAGTGACGAAACTTCTTATGGAGGTTTTGGTGGTCCTTTCATTGAGTTTAGTAGTATTAATGGATCATTAGTGGCAGATGTTGGCGGTGGTGGCGCTTTTAGTGTCAATGATTTTTTCTTTGGTGGTTATGGAATGGGTAATGATGCTTCTTCTGTTGAGTTTGAAGGCCAAGAATATGATATTGACTTTGGACACGGAGGGCTTTGGTTTGGGTACGCACTCAAGAGTAATAAATTGGTACATGTGTATTCTTCCTTCAAGGTAGGTTGGGGTTCAGCAAAATTGAAAGTGAATGAAGATAAAAGATTTGACGATAATTTATTGTCTTTGATTCCGGAGGCTGGTTTGGAAGTCAATCTTACTAATTGGTTTAAGTTAGGATTTACTGCAGGTTACAGATACATTTCTGGCATAGATGATTTACCAGTTTTGACTAATGATGACTTTACAGGAATGACTGGAGCCTTGACATTTAGATTCGGAGGTTTTGGGGATTACGAAAGCTATAATGAAAGAAAGGATAATAAGAATATAGAGTTTTAAAGATTCTATATTTTCAAACCATATCATCATGATTGCTTCTACGAATCATTTCTTTCAGTTTTAATTCTGATTCATCAATTTCAGGTAATTCTAAATGATTTTCTTCATGATACAGCTGGTTGAGTCTTTCTACTTCACGCTCAAGGATTGTTTTTGCCAATTACTTTTTTACTAAAGTGTGAAGATATGGCTACGCCGATTATTGGGAGTAAAATGAAGCCTGCTATAGCGGGAATACTCTGAAAATTATTTTCGACAGAGTATGCAAAAAATACACAGAACAGCAATACTGAAATTACTGCAGCATATCCTGATTTATTTTGATTGCTTATATTCTCTCTGGCGATTTGTTCGATGTGTTCCTGCATATTATAACTATTAAATCAAACCATATCATCACGATTACTTCGGCGGATCATTTCTTTCAGTTTTAATTCAGATTCGTCAAGCTTTGGTAGTTCTTATTTTTCTTCAGGATATAGACTTTTTAGCCTTTCGACTTCGTAATCTACTGCTGTTTTTTTACCGATTACTTTGCCTTCGTATTGAAATGCAATATAGAATCCAACTACAAAAGTTATTATCGTGGCAGCTATCCAGTAATAATTTTGAAAGTCGGAACTGAGGGCCATAATAAAGAATGATAAAGCGGCAACACCAGTGATTACTGAAATTATTCCTGATCGATTACGATTTTTAACATTTTCTACGGCTATTCGTTTTAGTTCATCTTCCATTAGAGTATTATTCACGGTTACATGATAAAGTTACATTTCTCTTTTTGAAATTACTTCATTTACGGGTATATCGTGACTATCTAGCGGTATATTTTTCATTCGTTGGAATGGATAAGCTAGTCCGATTTTATGCGCATTAGAGTGTTCTCTGAGAAATTCGTCATAGTAGCCGCCACCATAGCCTAAGCGATTACCTTTGTAGTCGTAGGCAAGCCCAGGAGTAATAATGAGATCTAAGTCTCCTACGTATTCTATTGAATTTGCTGGGTGTTGAGTACCATAGATACCTTTTTCTATGTCCTTAGTAGATGTCAAGACAAGGTGTTGCAATTTTCTCTTCTTTAATGTCTTGGGTGCTATGATGACTTTACCTTCTCGGAGTAGTTTTTCGATGAGCGGTAGGATATCTATTTCGTCTTTCATAGGGATGTAGCAATGAATAATTTCGTATTCCCATTCTTCAATCGTGAGATATAGTTGATCACAAATCCAGTGATCATAGTTGCTTTTAATTTTACTATCTATTGCTGCTCTATGCTTAAGTATCTCTTTTCGGAGAATATTTTTATTTTTGAGTATATCTTCTGATTTCATCGTACTTTAGGGATTCAGTTTTATTTTTCGGTTAGAATTGAGGTAGTTAGATTTTTATAGTTTGTGTAATATAGAATAAATCATGATTAGAATACTTATTAAATTTTATATCGTTTTTATCTTGTTTTCATGTGGAGATGATTGTGGAGATCCACAGAATTTGAAGTCAATGCGTATCGAAGGCATTACGCTCAGAAGTTTCCCTAATGAAAAGCCAAATGGTGATCAATGGGATCAAAGTTTGTTTGAAAGCGAATTTCCTGCTGATCCGATATTAACAATATCTGTGGGAAATGAAACCGTAGCAGGCACCGATATTTATATGCCTAATATCATTTCACCTTTTGAAGCGGAGTATGATGTTTGGTACACCGTCGAACAAGTAGATCTTAAGCTTACTATTTCGGTCTGGGATAAGGACGAAGAGGAAGATGAATTTATGGCATCTGTAGAGGCTTTCCCTAGGGATATCTACGAAGTAGCTGGTTGTACCTCTAAATATCTTTTTTCGAATGATGATTGTGAAATAGAAATTGAAGTTTCATACGAAGAAGAAATGTAGGATGACTGATATCATTGCTAGACTCATCTAAGAAAATTATTTCACACTATATAAAGTCAGGTAAAAATACGCTTGTTTGATTGTATGTCTTATTACATCTTGCCTTATCAATTGGGATGTTATAATATTAATACACTTAAAAGACCAAGATGTTAGCTTTCAATTTTCACCCTAAATTTTATGTTTTATTATTTCTTGTATCGACCATTCTTGCCTGTAATAGCAAGCCAGAAAACACAAAAGGAGCGGTTTCCGATACTGTTTCTGACCAATCTCAAGAAGAAGTAGGTAATTCTGATGAGCAAGTGATACATCATGTTGAAGAGCCCGTAGTCGAATTTATGGTGACTGCTGATGAGGTGACAGAACCAGAATCAGTGTTGGATATACAAGAACCTAAAGTATATCATAGTGTGCCATCACCCTCTCCAATAATAGATGATGAGAAAAAGGATTTTAAAGTAGTGTTATCTGTAGACAGTGTCATGTATCTAGGACAATCTGGATTGATGCAAGTTTGGATAGGATCGGAAGATGCTAAAGTAGATTTCTCTGATGGCATGACTCAAGATGCTACAACCTTATCCAGTACAATCGGCAAATTTGCGAAGATTACCCCTTTTGCTCCTGATTTTGAAATTGAGGCTATGAATACAAATGTATGCCATAAAATTGATCCCAATGGTTCGGAAGTACGGTTTGGCTTAGTGCCCAAAGATGAAGGGAATTATAGAGTAAGCGCTAATATAGAGCTATATAATACAGAAGATTGTACTGGCATATCTGTACCGAAAGCTGCCAAAGTTCTATCTGTAGCTGTAGGTGTGGACATGAAGAAAGAAATATCAAAAAAAGTCCATGAACTAGAATCAGAGGCATGGGACAAGTTTAAAATATTTTGGATTGCCTTGATGACCTTAATTTTTGGCGCGGCTATTTTCGTAATCAGGAGATTTATCAAAAATAAAACTGGTTATGATGAAGGTCCAACTGCGAGTTAAGCATTTTGATTGGTATTGATTATATTTAGATATTAATCTAAAATAAATACTATGAAACTCGGAGCATTTTCAGTAAGTCTTAGTGTAAAAGATCTAACTGTATCTAGGACCTTTTATGAAAATATAGGATTTGTCCATTTTGCTGGATCTATGGAGATGAAATACTTAATTATGAAAAATGGGAATGCCTTGGTAGGTTTGTTTCAAGATATGTTTGAAGGTAATATCCTTACTTTCAATCCCGGCTGGGATGAAAATGCTGCATTGCAGGAGTCTTTTGATGATGTAAGAAGTATTCAAAAGCATCTAATAGAAAAAGCAGTGAAATTGGATAGTCAAGTGGAAGAGGGTACAAGTGGGCCAGGAAGCATTACAATGACAGATCCAGATGGTAATGTTATATTAATAGATCAACATGTGTAATGATATTCAAATTATTCTTACCTTAAGATAGTATGACGGAATTATTGACTACGTCAGATGATTTTTTTGTTAAAAGGCTAGCGGTAAGTGTAATTTCTTAAGATTCTTATTATGGATATTGGTCAAAAATATCTTGAACCTATTTTAAAGGCTTTCAACGATTATGTTCACGTAAGTATAGAGGACTTAAGTATAATTACTCGTAGAGCTACTGTACTTAAGATTCCAAAAAAGACAAAGTTGCTTGAGTTAGGGCAGGTCTGTAATCATATGTACTTTATATTATCAGGTTGTTTGAGATTGTATTATTTGAAAGATGATAAAGAACGTAATTGTTTTTTCTTTCACGAAAATTTGTTTTGCTCTGCATTCGGTAGCTTTATGATGCAGCGTCCTTCCAATCAAATTCTAGAAACCATAGAAGACACGATTTGTCTGAGTGTGACGTTTGCCGAATTTGAAAAGATGTATGAGGAATTACCTGCTATGAATATTATCGTGCGTAAGATATTGGAAGAGCGGTATACGAATGCCCATGACATTATTTCTTCTTTCATCTTGCATTCTGCAGAGGAAAGATATTTAGAATTTATCGAAAAATATCCCTTACTCACTAATCGAATACCAGAGTACCATATATCATCTTATCTCGGTATCACACCCAAGTCATTTAGTCGATTAAAGGGTAGGCTCAGGAATAGAAAGCGATAGTCTTAGATGGATTGTTGAACGATAGAAATAAATAACCGCCTTAAGAAACTAATCTTAAGACGGTTCGGTATCCAGCTAATATTATTCTATTAATTGTACTACAGCATCTATACTCACTGTCCCTACTTTTTGCTCATCTTCCGAAGGCGTTATTTCGTAAGTGCCTGCTTTCAGCATTACGTTTGCTACGGTTTCACCTACAGTAGATGTTTCACCAAATTTGATATAGGTATCCTCCGCTACTTCGTAAATCCATTCATTTTCTTCGTACATCGAATCATCTGAGTATTTAAAGATCTCAATCTCTACTTTAGAATCGTAAATAGTATATTTAACTAAAGAGGTACTAGAGCCTTCATCTAAAACCACATCAATGGGATCTGTTCCGTCAGATACGGGCCCCACTTCGTAGTAGTAAAGAAAATCAGGTCCTCCGAAATCCCAAAGCCATGGATATGGATAGGTATCGAATATAACACATGAATTATTTACGGCTGGGCCACAGCCATTTTGACCGTACCGTTTTTCCTCTGGTTTTATGGCAATGATATCTCCATAATTTGGAATTCTAATGGAGGTCTCGTCTAAGTGGTTATTTGAATTGTTTATGTCCGATTGTTCTTTTTGACAAGCAGTAAATACAATTGCAGCTAACGACATTGCCGTTAGTAATTTTAAAATTTTCATGTCACATATATTTAAATTCCCTACTCTTTGAAAAATGGTTTTTCGGGTTACACCATTCAACATATGTTAGTCTATGATCTCGATCTGATGTAAATCTACTGCATTGAATTACTTTAGAAAATCCCCTTTGGTTACCTTTTTATTGAATCATTACTTTATGGCAAATTTTAAGCGTAGCTATATTTTCCAATAGCAAAATTGATAAATATTAAATTTTAGGTACTAAAAAAGCCATCAAGAAATTAATCTTGATGGCTAGGCATTGTTTAAAGGAATTGAATTATTACTTTATTATCTGTATCGATTTATTTACAATTTCATTGGCGTATTCGAATCGAAGTATATAGCTTCCTGATGCGTATAGATTTGTATCTAAAACAATATTTCTATCAGTGACTTGATGTTGACTCATGAGCTGTCCATAAAAATTTATGACACTAATTCTAAACGGAATTTCATCAGTTGCCATATTGATAGTAATAAGGCTTGAAGCTGGATTTGGAAATACATTAATTTCATTCGTTAATGAGTTGTCATTTACTGAGGTAGCACATCCTGCAGTCTTATGGATAGTGATAAATAATGCATCACTAGAATGAATAAAGCATTCTGATGCGGTGGTATTTTTCCTGTCTTCACCTACAGCTATATTTAATGAACCCGAGTAGCTAATGCCGTAGATTCTTTGTGTTTCTACTCCGCTATTTTCAAAATCGTAAATAGATTCGTATATAACTTCTTGGAGTATTTCATTAGTATCAGTAATAAAGAATGCATAGTTTTCGCCAGCTTCTGTCATAATATTATTCTGAATGAATATTTCATCTTCTATGCCATCGTTAGCACAGATATCAATATTAGTAACCCAGGCCTCTGAAGCTACAGCACTTTCCACACATTCAAATTCAGTCGTACATGCTGTTTTATTGATTGTCAAAAAGATATTGGCTCCTGAATGAATGTAACATCCAGTAGCGGTGGTGGCAGTTCTTAATGCTCCTATTTGTGCATTAAGCTCACCATCAAAATTAATTCCATATACGCGTTGAGTTTCTTCACCTGATCCTTCAAAATTATAAGTGTTACCGAATACTACTTCTTGTAATATTTGATCCTCATCGGTAATTAGATAGGCGTAATGATCCGTGTCTTGTATCATGGCAGAATTACGTAAAGCTACATTATCATCAACTCCATCTGTTGCACATATATCTACTGAAGAGGCCCAATCTGTAGTAGCAGTCAATGACTCGCCACATTCGTAAGGTGGTGGCGTACATGCCGTTTTAGTAATGGTCAAAAATGTGTTAGCTCCAGAGTGAATATAACATCCAGTCGCTGTAGTCGCAGTTCTTATTTCACCAATCTGTGCGTTAAGATCACCATCGAAATTGATACCATATACACGCTGGGTGGTTTCACCTGAACCCTCGAAATTATAAGAGTTATCTAATACTACTTCTTGTAGAATTTCATTTTCATCGGTAACCAAATATGCATAATGATCATTGTCAGTAATCATTGCAGAATTTTGCAAAACTACAAGATCATCAATGCCATCTGTTGCACAAATATCAATAGATGATTCCCAATCAGTAGTCGCAGTTAATGATTCATTACATTCATAGGGTGGAGGAAGACATCCATCTTTTGTAATGGTCAAATAGTTTTCAGTACTCGAATGCTCATAACATTCCGAAGCAGTAGTCGCTGTTCTAATTTCTCCGATTTTAATATCAAGAGTACCATCAAAATTAATTCCATATACACGTTGTGTAGATTCATCCGATCCTTCAAAGTTATAATGGTCTTGTGATACCAATTCCTGTAGAATTTCATTTTCATCTGTAATCAGATAGGCATAATGATCCGTAGGTGATAGTTCTAATGAGTTTTGAAACTCTATGATATCGTCTTCATTATCGCTTGCACATATAGAAATTGTGGTGACTCCATTTATATCACTCGTACTAGAAGAATTACACTCGTATGGAGGTGGTGTGCAATCGACAATTGTAATAGATATAAAATCCGTTTCGCTAGAATGTATAAAGCAATCCGATGCGGTGGTTTCTGTTCTATGCTCACCTACTTTGATATCTATATCACCACTATAATGCATGCCAAAAACTAAAAGATTAGTCCCAATTGATTCATTGGAGAAGGAATATTCATCTGCTAGTATTAATTCTTGTAATACCTGATTTTCATTAGTAATGAGATAAGCATAGTGGTCTCCAGCATTGATACCTAAGTTATTATTTAGTGAAGTAAATTCTGGCGTATCAGGATCCTGACAAATGATTAATTCACTTTCACCTGATGATGATGTATTACTCGCCAAACATTCAAATTCTGGTGGACATGCAGTTTTTAATATAGT
>CALBEE010000125.1 GCA_937927575.1 uncultured Saprospiraceae bacterium
GACAGAGATCCTTTATCTCGCGTCCACCTTCATACTCTTTGAGTACTTTAGCTATCTGTTCTTCTGTAAATCGTTTCTTTTTCATTTTTCAGTTAAATTTAATAATGTTTTTAACTGTCCTACTTTTAGGGAAGGCTACAATACAAACTGAGTATATTTAGAATCGGAGACTAATTTTAAACTTAACCTTAAACTTAGCTTCATTCCCAACTCACTAGTTTTGGAATTTGGATATTTAAGTTGTCGTTCTATTAGTTTTGGAATTTTATTTTTTTAAGTTGTCGTTCCACTTGTTTTGGAATTTACTAGTTATAAAATTGGCTACAATTTTATAACTAGTTCCATAGCTTCTTTTATCGCTTTTTTAGCATCTAATTCTTTAGCGATATGAGCGCCACCAATCAAATGTACAGATTGGCCTTTAGCGAATAGTCCGGCATGTAATTCGTTCAAAGGTTCTTGACCAGCACATACAATCACATGATCTACTTCCAGTAGTTTTTCTTCTTCTCCTACTTTGATATGTAATCCTTGATCATCCACTTTTTGGTAACTTACCTCTGATAGCATATTTACTTTTTTCATCGCTAAGCTTGATCTATGTATCCATCCTGTTGTCTTACCGAGGTTTTTGCCATGCTTGCCTTTTGACCTTTTAAGTAAATAGATTTCTCTCGGCGAAGGAAGCGGAGAAGCTCCATTTTCTGCTAATGACCCACCAGTATTATACTCCATATCCACGCCCCATTCTTTCATATAATCTTTGACATCAAGGCTTACAGAATCTTGATTCATATCATGAGCTAAGTATTCGGCTACATCGAAGCCTATACCTCCTGAGCCAATAATAGCAACACTTTTTCCCACTTCTTTTTTATCTTGGAGTACTTCGGCATAAGTCATAACCTTTGCATGATCTGCACCGTCAAATTGTACCTTACGCGGAGTAACTCCCGTCGCTAATATGATGTCGTCAAAACCATTGGAAGTAAGAGAATCTACCGAAGCTTTTGTATTAAGATGCACGTTTACATTATGCTTAGATAGCATTGCACTGTAATAGCGTATGGTTTGGCCGTATTCTTCTTTGCCTGGAATTTCTTTGGCCATATTAAACTGACCTCCTATGCGATGACTGGCTTCATATAAGTGTACTTCGTGCCCCCTTTTTGCACTTCCTACTGCCGCTTCAAGTCCTGCCGGTCCGGCACCAACTATAGCTACTTTTTTCTTTACTTGCGCTTCGGTGTAATTAAGCTCTGTTTCATGACATGCTCTTGGATTGACGATACATGAGCAAACTTGCATACTAAAAGTGTGATCTAGACACGCTTGATTACATGCGATGCAAGTATTAATTTCTTCAGTTCGATTTTCGATCGCTTTTTGGACTATTTCTGGATCTGCCAAAAAGGGCCTGGCCATAGAGACCATATCTGCACAACCATCAGCTAAAACTTGCTCTGCAACGTCAGGCATATTGATTCTATTGGTTGCAATTAGAGGAATATTTACTACTCCCATCAGTCGTTTAGTAACCCATGCAAAGCCTCCTTTAGGCACTACGGTACCAATTGTAGGTACCCTAGATTCGTGCCAACCGATGCCACTATTAATAATGGTAGCACCGGCTTTTTCAACTTCCTTTGCAAGATGGACGACTTCTTCCCAAGTACTACCACCTTTGACTAAATCGATCATGGAGAGTCGATAAATGATAATAAAATTGGGACCGACTGCTTCTCTAGTGCGTCTTATAATTTCTAACGGAAATTGAATTCTGGATTCATAATCTCCTCCCCACTTATCTTCTCGTCGATTGACTTTAGTGACGATAAATTGATTGATTAAGTATCCTTCTGATCCCATGATTTCTACTCCATCATAATGAGCATGTTGTGCCATACGAGCAGATTGGACATAATCAGCTATAGTTTTTTCTACTTCATCCGTTGTCAAGGCTCTAGAGGGAAAAGGTGAGATGGGTGCCTTCGTCTCGCTTGAGGATACATTATCAGGTGAATAGCCATATCTTCCTACATGGAGTATTTGCATGCATATCTTTCCGCCTTCGTCATGCACCGCTTTGGTGACTACTCGATGTTTTTCGGCTTCGGCTTCATTATCCATTGCATGTCCCATTGGTAATGCTCTACCTTCAAGATTGGGCGCAATACAACCAGTGACTATTAAGCCTACTTGACCTCTGGCTCGCTCTGCATAGAAAGCGGCTAATCGATCTATACCTCCTGGTATATCTTCGAGCATCGTATGCATAGATCCCATTAAAACACGGTTTTTTAGCGTGGTAAACCCAAGGTCTAGAGGTGAAAGTAAATTAGGGTAAGTAGAATGCGACATAGTAAATATTTATATACTCACAATATCTACAAAATATATGGAGCACATAAAGAATTAGCCCATAATTTAACTTAGAGTTAAATTAAATCTACATGATTAAAGGTATGTGGCTAGTGATTTTACTTGAATATTGGCTTAGAATTCTTGCACTATTGCTCCTAAAGTAAAACGATCAATAATACTTGAGCGATTACAATTTTGAGAATCATCGCAATAGGGAATACCATCGTATATCCAATCTCCGGTACCATACTGTCAGATCGATCTGTCGCAAAATCTAGGATCGCCGGTTGATTAGAAACTAAGCCCATCAATAATGTAAAGGGAAGTTTGATAAATTTATAACCAATAAAAATCATCGCCATGGCAGTAACCATGCTTATAAATATACTAGCTATGAAAACCCATATAGCATCCGAACTAAAACTATCGATAAATGAATGACCTGCTGAGACACCAATGCCAGCAAGTAAAAGAATCAGTCCAATCTGCTGTAGTGTAGTATTGGAACTATAAGGTAGTGACCAAACAATAGGCCCTGTTCTTCTCAATGCACCCAGCAACAAACCCACTAAAAGGGGCCCTCCTGCGAGTCCTAGACTAAAACTAAAATTAGGCCCAAAATTGAGTTCTATCGATCCGAGGATTAACCCTAATCCAATACCTATTCCGAAGGTGAAAAGATTAATCTTACTAGATGCTTTGTAAGAGTCTCCAAAGTAATCGGATAGTAAGTAAAGATCTTCTCTGCGCGCCACAAATCGCAATCTATCTCCAAGTTCTAAAACAGTATTTCCGCTTACTAGCATTTCAGCATCACCTCTCCTAATTCGGGTGATGATGGCATTGAATTTTTTATCTATTTGTAAAGAAGCTATAGTACGTCCTACTACTCTTGGATTAGAAACAAATATTCTTCTTACATCAAATTCTGTACGATCAAGATCTAGATCATTATCTACTTTTTGACCGATGTCTTCTGTGATCTTTATAAGTTCATCATCATTACCTACGACCATAAGTTGATCACCTAATGCAAACGTAGTACTGTAGTTAGTCAATGCTATATTTTCGTTTTGGGAGATTCGACCAAACACTACATCCCATTTATATTTTTTCATGAGATCGCGCATTTGTATTCCGCATATCTCTGGGTTAGTAACTTGCAATGTAATACTACTCAGATGCTTATCTAATGGATACTCTTTGCGTAATTCTTTCTTCTCTTTTTTGTAATCAATTTTTAAAAATTTTTCCATAATCAGAATCACAATGATGCTTCCCATAACACCCATTGGATAGGAAAAGGAATAGCCTATTACGGCATCACTGGCTAAGTTTTGATTGTCACCTTGTAGATTATTGATATAATCGATCACTGCAGCTAATGCAGGTGTGTTAGTGGTACTTCCGGCATATGCTCCTGTGATCATGGCAGCAGAGATATCCATCATAAAAAATAGAGCCCCAGCGAAGACACCAGAAAAGACTAACATACTTACCAAGAAAAGAAAATCGCGTAATCCATTTTTTTTGTAAGATTGAAAAAATGCAGGTCCTGATTTCAGCCCAATAGAATAGACAAAAAGAACCAAACCTAGATTCGTGACAATAGCTGGAATCTTGAAGTTAGGATTCATGGCACCCATTACCAAACCAGTAAATAGTACCGCCGCTACACCAAGAGATATCCCTTTGATTCGGATGTTTCCAATCAAGTAACCTATAGACGCTACAGTAAATAGAAGTAGCAACGGGTTTTGCACCATGAGTTCGTTCATAATGCAAATTTACATATTATAATTTCGTATAATAAATGAAACGCTATTACTTTAATATTAACTGAATGCTATTAATAAGATTATGGATAAAAAATGCGCTAATTTGAATGATGTAATATGCACTATTTTACAATAATCTTTGCTACTCTTTGGCTAGCGCCACTGCCTCCCAAGAGGTTTATCAAATCTTCGTACTCACTAATGATTTCATTTCGTTTTGGTCCCAAAATATCCTTAAGAGCGGGCATCAAATTTTCTAAAGTAAAATCACCTTGCAAAAATTCGGCTACTACTGGTTTGTCCATAATTAGATTTACTAGAGACATATATTCTAAATCTACAAGTCTTCTTGCAATTTGATAACTGATCGTACTGGTTTTATAGCACACTACTTGAGGTACTTTAAATAATGCAGTTTCCAAAGTAGCAGTACCAGAGCTTACTAATGCTGCGTCTGCGATATTCAATATATTGTAAGTGTCGGCTATGATATATTGGATATTTCGTCCTTTGACCTTTTCTAATGCTTGTTGATATATTTTCTGTGGAATGTGCTTGGTGCAAGCAAGTAGTAGGTGTACTTCTTCCTCCATTTGCGCTATAGCTTCTCCCATAATAGGAAGTATTTTTTCTACTTCTTGTACTCTACTTCCTGGTAAGAGCGCGAGTACTTTTCCAGTTTGGATATTATACTTTTCTTTGAAAGATGGATCTGGTTTGAATTGTGCAATAGCGTCTAATAATGGATGGCCGACATAATGCGCTTCCATATCATATTTTTTATATACCTCTTTTTCAAAAGGCAATATGACTATCATTTTATCGACTGTTTTTTTAAGTTTCCAGCCACGTTTTTTCTTCCACGCCCATATCGTTGGAGAAATGTAGAAAGTAACTTCGTAGCCTTTTGGTTTTGCCCACTCAGCAATCCTCATATTGAATCCTGGGTAATCTATAAGTACAAGTCTATCCGGATTAAAATTTTCGATGTCATTTTTGCATTCTTTGATTTTTCGTAAGATTAATGGGAGATGTTTCACTACCTCTAAAAAACCCATGAATGCCACATCTTTATAATGTGTTACAATATTATCGGATACTTCTTGCATGGCATCTCCACCCCAATATCTAAATTCTGCTTTAGGGTCAAGAGATAAAATTTCTTTCATCAAATTGGCACCATGAAGATCGCCAGAAGCTTCGCCTGCTATGAGGTAATATTTCATCGATTAGAATACTAAAAAGTAAAGAGCGTATCCTTAAAATAATAAATCCAAGAACCCATATAAATCATTATAGGAAATATCATTCCGCGCATCGTTTCGTTCCACTTATTATTCTTACAAATATGCATAGGAATAAGACAAGCGCAGATACCAAGTAATGCTAATGTCCGTTGCCTTTTACTAGATCCACCTGCCGACACATATTCCATTAGTTCTGCCTTCGTAAGTAGATCGAAAATCAATTCTACAAATAGATATCCCAAAACAGGTGTTATAGCTCCAATCACTAGTCCAGTAAGAAAATGATCTTTATCCATTAGATTTTTATTTTTTAATTTTCGAGATAACCTAAGCCGGGAATAGATTCATGATGTGTCAAATCATGTTGTGAAGGTACGACGCTTGCATATCCTTGATTTAGCCAATAGATGTCAGTGTCCTTATGCTCCTCATCTACCACAAATTTTCCACTCAGCCAGTAATATTCTTCTCCTCTAGGATCTTCACCTTTTTGGAAATCTTCAATCCACATACCTGAAGCTTGGGTGCATACTTTGACACCTTTAATATCTTCAACTGGAAGTTTAGGAATATTGACATTTAGCAATCTTGTACCTTTTAAACCATGGTTGATGATATTACCTATGAGGCTTCTGGCTACCTCTTGCGCTCCTCTAAAATCAGCGCTAAATGTAAAGTCTAGTAACGAAAAACCAATAGAATTAATATTTTCTAAGCTCGCTTCCATAGCAGCTGACATGGTTCCAGAATAAAGAATATTGATGGAAGCATTAGAACCATGATTGATTCCAGATACGCATAAGTCTATCGTTCTATTTTTAAGTAAAACGTTTTTTGCCAACTTCACACAATCCGCAGGCGTGCCATCGCATTCGTAAGATTCTACATTTTCAAACATTTCCACCTTTCTCATGCGTAAAGGTTGATTAAGTGTGATGGCATGACCTTTACCACTTTGAGGACTATCAGGTGCTACTACCACCACCTCACCAAATTCTTTAGCTACATCGATTAAAGCTTTGATTCCTGGTGCTACAATACCATCATCATTAGTAACTAGTATTAGAGGTTTTTTACTCATAAGATTATTTATGTGGCTTCTAGATGCGATTGAGACTCTAAGGTATGATTACTGATTCAAACGCTATCATTAAATTCTGCTTATTCGATTCTTAAAGATTTTTACAACATTATTACTATTCCAATCAACCAATAGGGGCCAGATTGGGTTTATTTTGCAATTCTATATTACTTACAACCAATAAGCAATTATCATTATTATGCCAAAGATCGGAGTTTTACTTGTCAACCTAGGTACACCAGATGATCCATCTGTCAAATCGGTAGGAAAATACCTCAGACAGTTCTTAATGGATTTTAGGGTAATAGATAAGCCTGCTTGGCTACGTCACCTACTAGTTAAGGGAATAATAGTTCCATTCAGATCTCGAGCATCGGCAAAATTGTATAAGCAATTGTGGACGGAAGAGGGTAGTCCACTGAAGCATTATGGCTATAAATTAGCTGATGGTGTCCAAGAAGAGTTAGGAAAAGACTTTCATGTAGAGCTTGCGATGAGATACCAATCTCCAAGCATAGAATCTGCTATCGATAAGCTTATAGCGGCAAGAGTGGATGAATTAGTGGTATTTCCATTATTTCCACAATATGCTTCCTCTTCTACAGGATCTGCGCACGAAGAGGTGATGAGAGTATTGAGCAAGCAATTGATCATACCTCCAGTCCGAATGGTGAATTCTTATCCAACGGACCCTCGGATGATCAAGATTTTTGCGGATAATGGTAGAAAATTGAACATAGATGAATACGATCATATTCTCTTTAGTTTTCATGGATTACCACAGCGTCACTTGCGCGATGCGGATGTAACGAAGTCACATTGCCAAAGAGTTGAAAATTGTTGTACTATATCATGCGATGCTAATAAACTTTGCTACAGTAATCAATGTCATAGAACTGCTCATGCCATAGCTGAGGAACTTGGATTATCGCGTGATCAATACAGTATTAGTTATCAATCGAGACTGGGAAGAGATCCTTGGGTGCAACCATATACCGATAAGGTTTTAGAAGAAAGATGTAAAAAACATGGAGATAAAAGAATCTTAGTTTTCTGTCCAGCTTTTGTATCTGATTGTCTCGAGACTACTATCGAAATTAGCGTAGAATATCAAGAAGAATTTGAAGAGTTTGGCGGTGAGCACGTTCAATTGGTTCCTAGTCTAAATGACCATCCAGAATGGATCAAAACAGTTGCAGAAATGGTAAAGGAAAATACTGTAAAGGCTGCAATGGTATAGTTACCTTTATCTCTTATAAGATTTTTGAAATATAAGATCGAAGGGCGGAAGTAGATAACTTGTTCTTGGTCTGAATGGAATTATTTTTATGTTAGCATTGGGAATTTAAAGTTGAGATTCTATTAGTTTTTCGAATTTATCGCAGCTCCACAAGGCGTGTTACTTATTTATAAACTTAAACTTGTCTTCTCCATCTCGCCTACAAAGGAATTTGGAATCTTAAAGTTGTAGCTCCATTAGTTTTAGAATTTCAGAGCAGCGCCAATATTCGAATTTGTAACCTTACAATCTCGCCAAGACAGTTTTATTACCACTCACCATCTGACCCATTTCTACTTCTACTTTCGCATCTTTAGGTAGAAAGACATCCACTCTTGATCCAAGTTTTATAAAGCCCATATCTTCGCCTTGCTTCACTTCATCTCCTTGTGATACGTACCAGACAATTCTTCTCGCTAAAGCACCTGCAATTTGGCGGAATAGAACTTTTCCTTTTGGATTTTCTATCACCACGGTAGTTCTTTCATTTTCCGTGCTCGCTTTCGGATTCCATGCTTTATAAAAAGCTCCTGGATGGTATTTGAAAAAAGATACTTTGCCGCTTATGGGATTTCGATTAACATGTACATTCAATGGCGACATGAAAATAGAAACTTGAATGCGATCATCTTTCAAAACTTCTGGCTCCAATGTATTTTCTATCACTACAATTTTCCCATCCGCAGGACAGTAAACTATCGAGTCATCATATTTATCAATTGTTCTTTTGGGGTTTCTGAAAAATGAAACTAGAAACAGCCAAAGCCCAACAAAGACTATAGTTGTAAACCAAATGATGGGTGGGAAATAAGTATATATGAGAGCATTAGCTACAAATAATACTATGGCACTGATGACCAATGTAAAATAGCCCTCTTTATGTATTAATGACATTAATTAGATTTTCCTTGGTTATGGCAATGAATGTAGCCATTCCTTTACTCTTCGGAGAATGGTTAATTCAACAGCAAATATAGCAAAATAACAAAAGGCAGAACGAAGATGAAACTATCAAATCGATCTAAAAATCCTCCATGGCCTGGTAAAAAATTTCCAGAGTCCTTTACTTTATAGTATCGTTTTAATTGTGATTCGACAAGATCACCATATCCACCAAACATCCAAACGATGATTCCAGCAGATAGCCAAAATGTCAAGGAGAATTCCGTTTTTAAAAAACATAAGCCCCATGCCGCTAATACTGTAAAAAGACCTGCTCCAAGGGTTCCTTCCCAAGTTTTGTTAGGGGATACAGATGGGAATAGTTTGGTTTTGCCTATTCGACTTCCTACTAAATAGGCCATACTATCTGACATCCAGATTAAAAGAATAATTCCAACCGGTAGTAAATAATCATACACAGGACTATTATTGATTAATGCTATAAATAAACCTATGGGTATACCTATATATAAAGCAGAAACAAGCATTCCAAGCTTCTTGTGAGGTATTATGTTTTGACTTGTATAAAGATTTACAATATTTATTATCGCCCATCCTAAAGCGATATATAGCAGTATATAATATACTTGAGATCCAAATTCTATATTCCAGATGACGGCTATCGGAATTAAGGCACTCACAATGACCGTCACTATATTTAACACTTTAGATTCATTGTATACTAATCTGCCGTATTCGTAACTAGACAATATGGCGATTAAAGTAAGTAATGCAGTAGCCGTAAGACTACTTTTGATAAGTAATGCCAATACAATTACAGAAAATATAAATCCTGTAATTGCTCGGGTTCTAAGCACTGATGACATCCTTCTCTGATTTTGTTTTGAGGACCGTAAATATAACAATAGCTGCGAGCATTGAAACTAATGCCAGAGCCCAATGTATTTCTGGCCCTTCAGTGGGATCGATATCTTTAATGTTCTCGCTTGAAAAGTATAAAGCAAGGACTTGTAATCCATTATTAAACAAATGTAAAAGTATTGGATACCAGAGATTTTTAGTGAAAAAATAGGTGTAACCTAATACTATTCCTAATAGGAGTCTTGCCGGAAATCCTTCTACTGATAGATGTATCGCACTGAAAATGATTGAAGTAATAATAATACCGATGTGAGGATTACTTAGATGCTTGTTTAATTCTTTTTGAATCACACCTCGGAAAAGAAGTTCTTCTCCAATAGCCGGAGTCACAGCCACTATTAATAGATTAAGAATCAGATCCAAAGGTCCATGCATTTCTAAAACAGATGCTAAAGTATCGTAACTGCTCGAATCCATATTTTTAGCCCAATCTGGTAAATCTAGACCTTGTATGAATTGAGTGCTATAAGCTATAAGCGGATAAATTGAAATCATCAATAATACGCTTAAGCCCAACCAAGCAGCTGTAATTCCTTTATCTAAGTTAAAGTATTGACTATTTTTTTCCTTGAATACTATGAAATTGAAGAGCAGGGCACTCACAGCAAACATGAGAATATTATTGAGTCCAATTCCAATCTTAAATGGAGCAGTATTCTCCATACTTTCGATCAAGCTATTGATATCTCCAGCTTTCATCATATCTGCACCACCTACAAACATTAATCCAGTCAGAATTATTTGACCCAAGATAAGTCCAGCTATGACAAGCCCTATTAGGATTAATGATTTACGTAATAATGACATCACCTTCAGTTTTAGTTTTTAATATTTGATCTGTATTTATTCTTCATCAAATATATATAATCTATTATGGCAGTCAGGCTCAGTGTAAATCTTAATAAAGTAGCATTAATTAGAAATGCAAGAGGTTCTAATCATCCTAATCTTATTCAATTTGCCAAAGATTGTGAAGAGTTTGGGGCTCAAGGAATTACGGTTCATCCTCGACCAGATGAAAGACATGTTCGTTATGCCGACCTTCAGCCTTTGAAGGATGTAGTTAAAACGGAATTTAATATAGAGGGTAATCCGACGCCAAAATTTATTGATCATGTTTTGAAAGTTAAACCTCATCAAGTCACTTTAGTACCTGATGCTCCGGATGCGCTGACCTCAGATGCAGGTTGGGATACGATAAAGAATAAAGAATTTTTATCCGATGTAATCGCTCAATTTAAAAACGAAGGGATAAGAGTTAGTTTATTTATTGATCCGGATAATGATTTAATATCTGGTGCCAAAGAGGTAGGAGCAGATAGAATTGAGTTCTATACAGGTCCTTATGCAGATCAATATTTGGAGGATAGAGAAAAGGCCATCAAACCATTCATAGCTGCAGCCAAATATTGCCATACTATAGGTTTAGATATCAATGCGGGTCACGATTTAAATTTAGATAATCTTAACTTTTTCTGTAGCGAAGTACCATACCTTAAAGAAGTCTCAATAGGTCATGCATTAATCAGTGATGCCTTGTATTACGGAGTTTCTAATGTAATTGCTATGTATTTATACCAAATCAATAAAACACGATAAACAGATAGTTTTTATCGACAGGCAGCGAATTATGTAAACTTTATGTTAAATAAATGTTGCTACTTATCTATGATTTAACATTCTATTAGCTAATTTGGCAGCGAAATGTAAACTATTTACTGGTCACGCCTTAGTATTTGCAACTGAAGCGATGACTTATTTTTTATTTAATCTAAACCAAAA
>CALBEE010000126.1 GCA_937927575.1 uncultured Saprospiraceae bacterium
CTCAATGAAGTAGGTGATATTGTATCTGACGTAGCCATTTTCTTCCCTTTACTCAAGTTTGAAAGCCATAGCGTCTATCTCATTGCGATTTTCCTCTGTCTATCTATACTCAACGAATTTGCAGGTATCATGGCTAAAGTCCTCAGCGGAGAAAGAAGATATGATGGCCCCATGGGAAAGAGTGATAGAGCTTTACTCATCAGTATCTATGGTATCCTGAGTTTCGCTTGGACTGGCTTTTTTAGCTACTCCTTTTATCTATTCTATTTGGCAGTTCCTTTATTGATTCTGAGTACTTATACGAGGCTATCAAAGGAATTACAATAGTGGATTTTTACAAGCTTAATGTCGCTACCGCAGGTTCCACTTTTGCATTCAACATTTAGTTAAGGACTTCTAGTGCTCCAATTGGGTAAAATGCTTTCTCTTAACTAAATAAACCATGAAGTACCCCATTAGAGTGATTGCAAAAAAGCATAGCAACTTGTGGTAGTGACCACTTGGCTAGACAAACCCAATCCGCTCCTCGTGTTTGTTCACCCACCCTTCTAGATGGTGTAGCGGCGATGGTTATAAAATTTAAATCAACTTATCATGAAAGATCTAATTCAAAATATATATAGCAACGACTTACATTTTGTCACGAGTATCATATTTGCTATACTCATATTCGCCTCTACCCTCTTTTTTATCATGGGCAAAATCAAGCCTCATGTAGACTTTGGCGAACTCAAATCTAGGACCAAATCTTGGTGGGTGATGGCGAGTATATTTATTGCCGCTACTCTACTCAATACCACGATTACATACGTATCGCTGGGTTTCCTCTCTTTCTTAGCGTTTAGAGAACTATACTCTCTACTTGATTTTAGGAATTCAGATCGTAGAGCGATATTCTGGGCATTAGTAGCTATTCCTATCCAATACTATTTAGCTTATATCCAATGGTATGGCGCATTTATCATATTTATTCCTGTGGTGATGTTCTTGATATTGCCAGTACGATTAGTGCTAAAAGGTGAAACGGAAGGGATCATCAAATCGATGTCTAATCTCCAATGGTCGCTAATGCTTACCGTTTTTGGATTGAGTCATATGGCATATTTGATTTCATTACCTGACGTAGATGGATTTCAATCTGGAGGCCGCGGACTTTTACTTTTCTTAGTATTTCTAACTGAGATCAATGATGTACTGCAGTTTACTTGGGGCAAACTCTTAGGTCGTAAAAAGATCATTCCAAAGGTCAGTCCGAATAAAACATGGATGGGATTTATCGGTGGATTATGCAGTACTGTATTGATAGGTTATGGCTTGGCTTTCTTGACACCATTATCTACTCCACAAGTATTACTAGTCAGTTTTATGATTGCCTTATCAGGATTTTTAGGCGATGTAGTGATGTCAGCGGTGAAGAGAGATATAGGCGTAAAAGATACTGGATCTGCTATTCCAGGACATGGAGGTATCTTGGATAGAATAGATTCCTTATCTTATTCAGCTCCGGTATTTTTTCACATAGTTTATTATATGGCCTATTAGCGGAGCTAGCTGGGTATCGTATGCTAAGTGATCCTCCCCCTGCCCCTCCTAATGGAAACATGTGCGACTGGGCTTGCAATACTTTATTTCTAACCATAAAAAAAACATGAAGCATAAAGGTCACGTCGTAAATCTCTCATAAAGAAAGAATGTACGATGGCTGATTTGCACTGTACTTATTTTGAGCGTTCACGAATGGCTCATTCATCAAAAATTAAAAATTATGAAGACCTTATTAAAAATAATCTATTCCATTATCCTAAGGAATTTTTTAAAGTTGATCGTAGGTGTTAAAATGGACAAAACAGACTTTCTCAAAGATGAAGACCAATTTATAATAGTCGCCAATCATAATAGTCATCTCGACACTATGTCAATCATGGCATCCTTGCCTAGTTCGATAGTACACAAAGTAAAACCTGTAGCGGCTAAAGATCATTTTGGCAAAACGAGACTTAGTACTTTTTTGAGTGAAAAGCTAATCAATAGCCTTTTGATCGAACGTAAAAGAGATAAAGAGAATCCTTCCAATGATCCGATCTGTCAAATGATTGCGGAATTAGATAAAGGTAACTCTCTTATCATTTTCCCAGAAGGAACGAGGGGTAAGCCAGAAGTAGAAGAACCGCTCAAAGCTGGAATCGCCATTATACTACAGCAAAGGCCTAATATCAAATTTGTACCTGCTTATATGCAAGGAATGGGCTTGGCTATGCCCAAAGGTGATAGCTTAATCATACCTCATTCTTCTAGATTAGAGTATGGTAAGGCACAATTGGCTAAATCGACGCAGATCGATGCGATACTTAATCAAATTCAAGAGAATTTCGATCAGTTAAAGCAAAAAATGGAAATTGGTGAAAGTCAGGAAAAGCTTCTTTTGGGGTAGCAAACCTCATTAAAAGAAAAGGGCCCCAATGAAATAAATTCATCAAGGCCACCTAAATATGTGCAACTTTGCCGAATTGATATTATATAATATCTCTCCAACATTTATCATAAAAGTCTTTCATCGGTTTGGGACTAAAACTTTGTGTGAAATTATAATCATTTTTGATTTTATCAATAATATTAGGCATACAATTATTGGATTTTTTTAAAAAAAAAAACATTTCGGCTGCATATATTTATAAAAACCTGTAATTCAGTCTTTTATGATTTTACGAAATCGATTGCATAAAACTGAATTTTTTAATAATTGTTTAAATAATACTTTCAAAACCCGAAATAAGAGTGATTTTCCTACAAATCTTATGCAATAATCACTTCTCCTGTCATCTCTTTTGGTATCTCAACTTCCATCAAAGATAGAATTGTAGGTGCTATATCTCCCAATTTGCCATCTTTTATTTGGATATTCTCTCTATTCGTAATAAAAATAAGAGGTACCATAGACAATGTATGTGCAGTATGAGGTGATCCATCTGGGTAACTCATAATATCGGCATTACCGTGATCAGCGATGATCAATAATTCGTAATTGTGCTCTTTCGCAACCTTTACTAAGGAACCCAAGCATGTATCTACTGCTTCTGCCGCCGCTTTAGCAGCGTCCATCATTCCTGTATGACCCACCATATCAGTATTAGCATAATTCAGACAAATAAAATCAGGCTTATTACCATTAATAAACTCTATCGCCGCATTCGTTACTTCTTTTGCGGACATTTCTGGTTGTAGGTCGTATGTTTTTACTTTTGGCGACGGAATAACGATTCGCTCTTCCCCCACATAAGGATCTTCTTCACCACCATTAAAAAAGAAGGTCACATGTGGATACTTTTCCGTTTCTGCTATCCTCAACTGGGTTTTTCCTGCTTGAGCCAGAACTTCACCTATCGTCTTTTGAAGATTATCCTTTGTAAAAACTACATGTATATCTTCAAAGGTGCTATCATAACTTGTCATAGTTAAATAATGCAAGTTGAGTTTACGCATATTATACTCATTATTGTCTTTTTGGGTCAATACTTGAGTAAGCTCTCGTGGCCGGTCAGTTCGGAAATTAATGAAAAACACGGCATCATCTTCTTCGATAGCTATTGGTTTTCCGATGATTACTGGTTCCAAAAATTCATCTTTGATATCCTTATCATAGCTTGCCTGCATTGCTTCCACAGGAGATTCGAAATGTGTTCCGATACCTCTAACCAAAAGGTTATAAGTCTTAGCTATTCTATCCCAGCGATTATCTCTATCCATAGCATAAAATCGACCTATTATAGTAGCAATCCTAGCATTTGTACCACTTACATGGTTATGTAATCGCTCTATGAATTGTATACCACTATCTGGCGGAGTATCACGACCGTCAGTAAATGCATGTATATAAATTTCAAGATCTGTCTCGGATTTCAGTAAATCACATATACCTATTAAATGCTCGATACTAGAATGCACACCACCATCTGATACCAGACCCATGAGATGTACTCTTTTAGTATGACGTTTAGCGTGTAGGATAGCCGATTGAAAAACCTCATTTTGAGCCAGATCACCTTCTTTGATGGCTTTATTAATCCGGGCAAGCTCTTGATAGACCACTCTACCCGCACCCAGATTCATATGGCCAACTTCTGAATTGCCGATCTGACCCTCAGGTAGTCCAACTTGTTCTCCAAATGTCACTAGTTCGGCATTTGGATACTTTCTATACAAATCATCCATTATAGGAGTATTGGCCTGAGATATAGCACTAACGCTACTATCGGCACCTTTTCCCCAACCATCTAGTATTACTAAAGCAACTTTTCGATCCATTTTAGGCATGTTTTTCGATTTAGGGCAAATGTAATATTCAACACTTAATGTAGTATTACGATATGTTATTATTACCCTAAATATGAACTATATATTGACTTTACTTCGTTTTTAGTTCAGATTGCAATAGCAAAGTGATTTAATACTACAATTTTGAGTTGCTTAAGATATCCTACTATTAATAGGAATATAAAAAAGAGAAAATTATGAAAACACTACTTATCACTGCATTATTGAGCGTTAGTACAGTTGTTTTTGGACAAACTAAAGCATTCTATAAAGCAGTAGAAAAACAAGACTTAAAGTCAATATCCAACCTGCTTTCTGATGAGATAGAACTTTGCATCAAAGACGATCAGAGGTTTATGTCCAAGTCTGAAGCCAAAAAGACCATTAGAGCTTTTTTGAAAAAAGTAGGTCCTAAATCAGTTTCTCCACTGCACAGTGGATCATCGGGTGCAGGCTCTAAGTATAAAGTAGCCAAGATGTCGACAAGAGAGGGCGATTATAGAATTTTTGTCTATATGGAAAAAAATAAGATTCAAGAGGTCAGATTTGATACTTTCTAAAAAGCAAAGACATCTGAAAATGATCTTTTCTAAATAATAAAGGATATATCCAAAAGGGTGTATCCTTTTTTTATGCCTTCATTTCAACTCGATGCATTAGTCGTATACTTACGCGAAATGAGATAAGAAACTACCATAATCTTCCATTAAAAGCTGTAAGACTTTACATGTTAAAGATGATGGTTCTGAATAATTATTTATATTCAAGCAATCAAAAAATCTAAACGAGCATGCAATCGACTACTAAAGCCAAACTATCATTTATGATGTTCCTCGAATTTTTTATTTGGGGTGGATGGTTTGTTACCTTGGGTACATTTCTATCTAATAATCTGAGTGCATCAGGAGGGGAAATAGGTCAAGCCTTTTCGACTCAGTCTTGGGGCGCTATTATTGCTCCATTTATTATTGGATTGATAGCAGATAGATTTTTTAATGCTGAAAAGATTTTGGGGATTTTACATTTAGTCGGAGCAGTGCTAATGTATCAAATGGCAAGTGCAGAATCTTTCGCAGGATTTTATCCTTATGTACTAGGTTATATGATTGCTTATATGCCTACTCTTGCATTAGTAAATTCTGTATCTTTTAATCAGATGGACGATCCAGCTAAAGATTTTCCTTTGATAAGGGTCTGGGGCACAGTAGGTTGGATCGCAGCCGGCTGGATTATTAGTCTAGGATTTAAGTGGGATTCTTTGCAAAATATTGAATCTGGTGCTTTAAAAAACACATTCCTAATGGTAGCAGTAGCCTCTGCGGTATTAGGTATTTTTAGCCTCTTCCTTCCTAAAACTCCTCCTTCAAACAAAGGCAATAAATCGGCTTCGATCGGAGAAATATTAGGATTGGATGCTTTAAGTTTATTAAAGGATAAAAACTTTTTAATCTTCTTTATCTCATCCATTTTGATCTGTATTCCTCTGGCGTTTTATTATCAAAATTTGAGTCCATTCCTTACAGAACTACAAGTAGAAAATTCGACAGCTTGGGCTTCCGCTGGACAAATTTCTGAGGTATTATTTATGTTATTATTGCCATTCTTTTTTAAGAAATATGGCTTCAAAAAAACAATCTTATTCGGAATGCTTGCTTGGGTAGTTCGATACCTCTTATTTGCATATGGAAATGCTGATGGACTTTTTGTTATGCTTGTGAGTGGAATATTATTACATGGTATTTGCTATGATTTCTTTTTTGTCTCCGGACAGATTTATACCGATAGTAAAGCTGGAGAAGAATACAAGAGTTCTGCGCAGGGTTTGATAACTCTAGCCACTTATGGTATCGGTATGTTAGTAGGATTTAAAATCGCAGGAATGATTACTGACAAATTCGTAATTGAAGGTGGAGGACATACATGGGAAAGTATATGGATTTATCCAGCTGGATTTGCTCTTGTAGTGATGCTAATCTTCGCATTTTTATTTAAGAATGAGGAGATAGAATATAAGTAAGGAAAAAATTAACCTCGTTTTCTGATAATACTTCTGAAAGACAAGGTAATATTCTCTTTAACTAATTAAAAAATAGAAATTCAAGTACGACTTCGCTAACCACTTGGCTAGTCCATCGTAATGCAGCACGCATTGGCGCTCTCACAGCCCACTACGACGCCCATTCCCCTGCTACTACTCGTGTAAACCTTTTTCGCTCAATCTCTAAAATGAAAAATTGCACTCACTTTCCAATTTTATCTCTATTTCTAAATATCCCTATTCTAACAATGGTGTGTTGAGCGCGGAATTGAAGCTACAAGATCAGTACAACTTACCCTAACAATACAATAGCTGGTCTTTTATGAAAGTCTTTGAATTCAGAGGTTTTCCAATCTTTGACTTTTTTGGTTTTTATGTATTCTGTATCTGCGCTAATGTCTACAGCCACACACAACTTAGTATCCCCTCTTAATGCTTCCTTACAGGTAGAAAGTAAAAACTCGTTTCGATATGGAGCATCCATAAAGATTTGAGTCTCTCTTCTCTTATAGGCTTTCGATTCTAATTCTCTCAACTGTTTGACCAGCGCCGGCTTTTTATTCGATAAATATCCATTAAAGCAGAAAGATTGTCCGCTCATACCAGAAGACATTAATGCTAATAAGATCGATGAAGGACCTACGCAGGGAGAGACCACAATATCTTCATCATGAGCAATCGCAACAATATCAGCGCCTGGATCCGCTACTCCTGGGCAGCCGGCTTCGGATATTATGCCTATTGAAATTCCTTCTTTAGCCTTCAATATAAAAGACTTAAGCCCTTCGACTTTACCATGTTTATCTAATTCTAAGATTTCAAGTTCGTTAATCGGCCTTGGATGTCCACTCTCTTTGATAAATCTACGAGCGGTTCTGGCTCTCTCCACGATAAAGTGATCTAAGCTATGTAATATTCCTAAGGTTGCTGATGGCAAGCTATTCATACCATTGTCGATAATGGGACAGGGCACCATGTAAATTTTTCCTTGCATAGATGCAAGATATACTAATTGTAAAAGAATCAATCAAATAGGAATGCAGATGAACGTATAGCATGCCTGTTAACAATCCGTTAAAACCAATAGGGACGCATTCAACCTACGAAAGCCTTCGTTTATCTTAGACCTGTCTTTCATCCGATGAGAGATCTTATTTATATATTATATCAAGGCGTTTAAAACCCTAATTAGTATTATTAACTTTGTGAGCCTTCGGTTTCGAGGGTTTCTTTATTAAAGGATAAAACGAAAAGTATGCAACCATCAGTAGATATAGAAGCACTAGGTCAGCAAATTTATCAAGACAGTGCATTTGTAGAAACACTCAATGCGGAGTCAGGAAAGGTCATAGTCGGTCAAAACTATATGTTGGAACGTCTCCTTATTGGCCTATTAGCTAACGGACATGTGCTCCTTGAGGGTCTTCCTGGACTAGCCAAAACATTGGCCATTAAGACTTTGTCTTCAGCCGTAGATGGCAAATTCAGTAGGATACAATTTACGCCGGATCTACTTCCTGCAGATATTATAGGAACGATGATCTATAATCCTGCTAAGAATGACTTCTTTGTGCGTAAAGGCCCCATTTTCGCAAACTTCATATTAGCAGATGAAATCAATAGAGCACCAGCGAAAGTGCAATCCGCATTATTGGAAGCGATGCAAGAAAGACAAGTAACGATAGGTAAGGAAACTTACAAGCTCGAAGAACCTTTCTTAGTCTTAGCGACGCAAAATCCGATAGAACAAGAGGGAACCTACCCTCTACCCGAAGCGCAAGTAGATAGATTTATGCTAAAGGTAAATATCGATTACCCAACAAAGGATGAAGAAAAGCTAATCATGCGTAAAAATCTCTTAGGAGAGATCTCGCAAAAGATCAATGCTGTAGTAAGTCCTGAAACGATTATAAAAGCGAGAAATTCTGTTAGAAGTATCTATATGGATGACAAGATCGAAAACTATATATTAGATATCGTTTTCTCTAGTAGAAATCCTTCTCAATATGGGTTGGCAAATATTGCCCCTCTGGTATCATACGGTGGATCACCAAGAGCCACTATTAATCTGGCCATGGCAGCAAAAGCATATGCTTTCCTACAACGTAGAGCTTATGTAATTCCTGAAGATGTAAGAAATATCTGTAAGGATGTAATGCGTCATAGAATAGGAATTACATATGAGGCCGAAGCTGAAAACATCACTCAAGATGATATTGTGACACAAATCCTTAATACCGTACAGGTACCTTAATGGGATATTCCTATAGACATATTATTCATTTATTTATTCTGCTCTTACTAGCGTCTTATGCCGAAGGACAATCGCTAATAAAGCATTACGAAAATCTTCATGAAACTTCTGAAGGTTGTCAAATTTATAATGGTCTATTGGATGATGTTTTCGAATTAGAAATGCTTATATGCGAAGACAAAGGCGCTTACAAAATGAAATCCAGTGCTGACGTATATAATATTTCTTTGGAAGAAGAAGATGGCATTGTAGAAATCACAGAAGAGGATGACCAAGGGCGAACATCTGGGTATATTACCTTAGTAAAAAATGATAATGGCTATCAAGGGACTTGGCGTCAAATAGAATCAGCAGCTAGTTATTCTTTTGTATTACAAAATGGTGAAGCAGTACAAAGAGAACCTGAAAAGTACATCACTAAATTATCTGGTGTAATTAGAAGTAGATTAGTACATATCAGTTTAGATCACGCAAATGAATCCGTAGAAATACAAGAGCGATATGGACTCCAAGGTAGATACAAATCATTGTACACTTGTCAAGATGAAAATTGTAATAAAGTCAGTATCAAACCTGAAGGAATTGTAGGAGTAAGTTCGGTAGAAATATATCAAGACAAAAAAGGTGAGTATAAAATGATCGTGTTGACCTCTGATCAAAATAGAGAAGTTACTGATCTCGAAGTTATTACACAGGTTCAAAAGAAAACTAAAGCTTATTCCGATTATCGATCTATGCTTCTAGCCGAATATGCCACTTTTGATGATAAAGATTTAGATAAGTATCTTGATCGACTTCAAGCGAATTGGATTAAAGCTACTTCGATTAAATTGAGAGCATTACACAAAGAAGATCCTATTGCTATTGTTTCGGATAGATTAAAACATCAAGCGTCATCTTGGATTGATATAGAGGTGTGGACAGATGATTTTATTTCTGGTGTACAATACAAGCAATACAACTGGACATCAGAAGTAGAAGCCAAAGCCTTTGCGTATTATACAGATAAGTCGAAGGCTGTACAATTAAATGATGTATGGGAAGACGACTGGGACCTAAGTAAACTAGAAACCAATAATGAAGAAGAAAATAGTACATGGGTGGTAGGTAGAGATGCCATACACAAAATATACTTTGATAGAATAAACGGTGTACAGAGAGAGTCACATTCTTACAAAGACCTTTCTCAATATATCGACAATGGAAGTTGGTTGGACAAATTATTGTCTCGAGGTAAAATTAAATACTAGGCGATGGATACTAACGAACTCATAAAAAAAGTACGGAAGATCGAGATTAAAACTCGTGGGCTTAGTAAGCATATTTTCTCTGGAGAATATCAAAGTGCCTTCAAAGGAAGAGGAATGTCTTTCAGCGAAGTAAGAGATTATGCATATGGAGATGATGTAAGGAATATAGATTGGAATGTGACTGCACGGACTGGAGATCCATTTGTAAAGGTATTTGAAGAAGAGAGGGAATTGACCGTGATGCTTTTAGTGGATTTAAGCAAGTCGGCTATGTTTGGTACTAAGTCAAACTTTAAAAGTGAAATCATAACTGAATTAGCTGCCGTGATGGCTTTCTCAGCGATCAATAATAATGATAAAGTAGGTGCAATATTATTTACCGATAAAATCGAAAAATATATTCCTCCTGGAAAAGGAAAAACAAATACGCTTAGAATCATCAGAGAATTGATTAATCATGAAGTAGAATCGGACGGTACGGATCTCAATAAAGCGTTAGAGTATCTCAATAATGTTCAAAAGAAAAGAGCTATTGTATTTGTTCTTTCCGACTATATGACGGATGGTTATGAAACAGCTTTAACAGTAGCTGCCCGTAGACATGATATAGTCGGTATGCAAATCTATGATGAAAGAGAAACAGAATTGCCTAATGTAGGACTCATGCATGTCAAAGACGCGGAGACAGGGCACACTAGAATATTAGATACTTCTTCGAAAAATGTAAGAGATAAATACGCCCAATGGTTTGCTGATCACACTGAAAATTTTCGACAACTATTTGCTAAGACTGGAGCAGATTCTTTAAGAATAAATACTGAAGAAGATTACGTCAAAGAACTATTAAGATTTTTTAAGAAGAGGGGACGATGATATAAAAATTTCGAATTGAGAATTTCGAATTGAGAATGAAAAAAAAGATATACTACATATTACTATTGTTACTAATTGGGAATGTTGGATTCTCTCAAACTTCTATTTCTGTTACACCACGTCAAGATACTGTATTGATTGGCGACCATCTCATAGTAGATATCGTTTTACAAACAGATGATATTAATGATATTGAATCCATTGATTTCACAGAATGGAAATCTATTACTAATCTTGTGTATCAACAAGACACTATAAATCTTGAAGAAACTACAGATCTCTCATTTATCGGTGAAAACGAGTGGGGCGTAACTGATAGTTATTTTAGTACTCCAGTCGGTACTATGGAAGATTGGTTTAAAACGACTACTAGAATATCGAAACCCGTTACCATTTCTATTTATGATTATGGATTTTGGTCTTTGCCGCCACCAAAGATTGTAACAAAATCAGGAAAAAGATATCCACAAATAGAGCCGGCAATGGTTATTGTATTTCCGGCAGACTTAGGAATATCTCAAGATAGCATTGCTCTAATGCCCATTAAAGATATTATAGAAGAAGGTGAATCTTGGGAAGATTATAAAATCTGGTTTTATATTCTTGGATTCATTTTATTAGCACCCTTACTAATAAAATTATTGTGGGGACGCAAAAAAGAAAAAGAGGAAGAAATAGTCGAAGAGGAAATCTTTATTCCTGCTCACGAAAAAGCATTGACTGCATTGCAAGCACTGAAACAAAAAGAGCTTTGGCAATCAGGAAAAATTAAAGAATATCAATCAGAACTTACTGATATTATAAGAAGATACCTTGAAGATAGGTTTGAGGTAAATGCATTAGAAATGACTTCTGATGAGATCAGTAGAGCCTTACGCCAAAAAGATTTTGATACAAAACATAGTAGCACTTTACAAAGAATATTGACCATAGCCGATTTAGTGAAATTTGCGAAGGCTACACCGCCAGTAGATATCAATGCGCAATTTATGGAAGAAGCTGAGCAATTTGTAAATAGTACTAAGAAGATTGAAGTAGAGCAAAGTAATGATGAGTAATATTTTTGGCAACATAGAATTTTCATCTCCTTATTGGCTACTTCTTCTAGCCGTGATACCGGCGATATTGTTGTATAAATATTACAGCAAAACGCAAGAATTGGAACCGATGACTTTCTCGAGCTTAGAGTCTATCTCAGACTTATACAGCTGGAAAGAGAAGGCTTTAGGATTCTTGCCTATTCTACGGTACTTAGCTTTAGCTGGATTAATTATTGCGTTAGCTAGGCCACAAAAAATTTTGACAGAGGAAGTAGTTAAAGCTGAAGGTATAGATATCATATTAGCCATGGATTTATCATCTAGTATGTTAGCCAAAGATTTTGATCCAGATCGACTGACTGTAAGTAAAGAAGTAGCTGCAAAATTTGTTGATAAACGAATTTATGATCGCATAGGTCTTGTAGTTTTTGCTGGAGATAGTTTTACGCAAACACCTCTAACTACAGATCATAATATACTCAAAGATTTTCTTGCTAATCTTGAATGTGGAATGCTGGATGATGGTACAGCTATCGGAATGGGATTAGCCACTGCAGCCAATAGATTAAAAGATAGTGAATCCAAAAGCAAAGTAATCATACTTCTAACTGATGGCGTTAATAATGCTGGATATATTAAACCGCTGACAGCCGCTGAAATTGCAAAAGAATATGATATGAAAGTCTATACAATTGGTGTAGGTACTACTGGCGCAGCTTTGACTCCTGTAAATAGAAGAAACGATGGGAAATTCGTATTCGGAATGAGTAAGGTGCAAATAGATGAAAGGTTATTATCCGAAATATCATCTATGACAGGGGGGAAATATTATCGAGCTACAGATGAGGCCATGTTGAATAGAATATACGATGAGATTGATCAACTAGAAAAGACAGAGATGGAAGTGAATGTATTCAAGCGATATAAAGATATTTTTAGATTCCCGTTAATGATCGCTTTGGCATTTTTATTCATAGAATTTTTATTGAGACAAACTATTTTAAGGACATTGCCGTAGATGTTTAGATTCGAAAATATCGCCTGTTTATATGCTTTACCATTGATTCTGGTACTAGCTGCGATTGTATATTTTCTCATGAAGAGAAAGAAAAATCAGTTGTCGAAAGTAGGAGAATTAGAACTACTGGATCGATTAATGTCAGAAAGATCTACACGCAAAGAATGGCTTAAATACGGACTTTGGCTACTGGGTCTAACATTCTTGATATTAGCTTGTTCCAATCCACAATGGGGAACTAAAAAAGAAAAAGTAAAGGCTACTTCGGCGGATATATACATTGCATTAGATATCTCTCGAAGTATGGATGCTAAAGATATCTCACCCTCTAGATTAGAGCGATCAAAAAAGTTCGTAGAAGAATTAATCAACACTTTAAAAGGTGATCGTATTGGATTAATTTCATTTGCTGGAAGTGCTTACTTACAAATACCGCTTACCTCTGATTATGCTGCAGTGCAACTTTATGCCAACGCTGCAAATACAAACCAAGCAGGAACTCAAGGAACAGCCATACAAGAGGCCATAGACTTAGCTAGTAAAGCTTTCGAAGAAGATACACCACACCAAAGGGCTATCATAGTCATATCGGACGGAGAAGATCATGACGATGCTGCTATATCTACAGCTCAAGATGCACGAAATAATGGTCTAGTGACTTTTGCAGTGGGCGTTGGAACCACCGACGGAGCCATGATACCTGTCATAGATCGTGGAAGAGAGACGTATAAAAAAGATGACCAAGGTGTACCAGTAACTTCAAAATTAAACATGGATCTTATGCAAGATCTTGCAGATGCTGGAGGAGGTAATTTCTATCTAGTAAATCAAGGTAGTGATGCGATCAAAGATCTAAAAGCTCGTCTCGATCGATTACAAAAAAGAGATGTAGAACAGAAATCATTTACAGAGTATAATAGTTATTTCCAATACTTCCTATTCATAGGATTACTTTGCTTTCTTATAGAACAAATACTAACTCAGCGTAAATCTGGGTTCAATAAAGGAGGAAAAAAAATATGGGACTTTTAATATTTTGATATGAAAGTAAACTACATCAGAAATATTGTTATTGTCATACTAACGTGGAGTAGTATCAATGTGTTTGCGCAAAGTGAACATGAACTATTGCGTAATGGTGACCAATCTTATTACTCCGGTGATTATTCTACCGCTGAAGAATCCTATAGAAAGGCAATAGAAAAAAATGGAAAAGCACAAGCTAAGTACAATCTTGGTAATTCTTTATTTGAACAAGAAAGGTATGACGAAGCTCTAGAGCAATATCAAGCCGCTATCAATTCAGCTAATACTGACGCTACAAAAAGTAAAGCATATCACAATCTTGGAAACGCTCTTTTTAATGGAGAAAAATTTAAAGAGAGCCTGGAAGCTTATAAGCAAGCTCTCCGTTTAAATCCAGATGATATGGAAACCAAGAGTAATTTTTCTTTTGCCAAACAAATGCTGCGACAGCAGCAACAGCAACAGCAACAACAGCAGCAACAACAAAACCAAGAGCAACAAGAAAACGATGAAAATAACGAAGAGCAAGAACAGCAGCAACAGCAACAGCAAGAAAATCAGGAACAGCAAGAACAGAACGAACAACAAGAACAGCAAAATACTGAAGAGCAGCAGCAAGTAGATAACGAAAACGAATCACAGGAGCAGCCATCCGAAGATAAACAAGATTTGGACAAAGAAGATGCTCGGAAATTATTAGAAATCGCTGAAAACGAAGAGAAGAAAGTGCAAGAAAAAATGAGAAAAGTTAGCGGCAATAAAAAACGGAAAAAGGACTGGTAAAATCTCAACATTCCTTTGCTTGCGAAAATTAAATGATCAATAGAAATGTTATGAAGTATATAAGTATCATAATCAATATTTTTATAGCTTTTAGTATCAATGCTCAAAGCACTTTGACTGTCGAAGTTTCTGCAGATACCATTGGTATGGAAGATGCAGTAAAAGTAACTTACAAATTAATTGGATCTCAAGAACCGATCGAAATATTACCTTGGGAAGGATTACAACAAGTAGCTGGACCTAATGTCAGCAGTTCATTTTCGTATGTAAATGGTGTAAGCAGTCAAGAATATAGTCAAAGTTATATCTTAGTGCCTACTCAAGAAGGGTCAATATATATTCCTTCGGCTTCTGTAGTAATAGATGGTGAAGCTTTAGAAACTGAACCATTAGAAATATTTGTGATGGCAGTACCTACTTATGATTATAATGGTAAAGGAAAATCACAAAAAAAAGTAAAGAAGAAAATAGATCCTAAAGAAGATGAAGAAGAATATCAACGTCTTATTAAAAAGAGGGAATTGGCTAAGAAGAAAAAGAAATTCTAATATTCTATATTATTCCAGAATTGTCTGAGCGCAACTTCATGAAAGAAATCATAAAAATATTTATTCTATTACTTGTATCAGGGTTCAATCTCCAGGCTCAAACTGTGAAGTTTGAAGCCAGTGTGGATGCCAAAAAAATATTACAAAACTCTACAGTCAACGTAACTTTTACAATATATAATGGTAAAGATCAAAATTTCGCTCCTCCAAGTTTTGACGGTTTTGAAGTGGTAGGTGGGCCTAACCAATCTACTCAAATGAGTTTTGTGAATGGAAGACGCTCACAGCAAAAAGGATATGGATACACATTATTAGCAACGAAACCAGGAAAATTTTCCATAGGATCAGCTAGCGTCAAAGTGAATGGTAAGTCGATTAAAACCAAACCCATATCAATAGAAGTAGTAAAGGCTGATCCAAAAGCTATGGCCGCTACTCCGGATCAAGATTTTTATATGAAAGCCAGGCTGTCAGATAGTACTGCTATCATTGGACAACAAATTATATTAGATTATACGCTGTACACTAGAGTAGATATCCAAAATTTCGATCTTTTAAATGAGTCCGACTATGACGGTTTCTTTTCAGTAGAACTTAATGGCCGAAGAGAACGCGCTCAAAGAGAGATTATAGACGGTAAAGAATATTATGTTCAAAGTTTAAAAAAGGTAGCCTTATTCCCTCAACAAACAGGTACTTATGAATTTGATCCAGTCATCGTAAATCTAGGATTAAGTGATGGAAAAAGAAGCAACTTTTTTTTTCAACGAAACACTAAAAAAGTACAAAGAACTACCAATGCTATAAAAATTCAAGTCGTGGGCAATCCACCTAATGCGCCTTTAAGTTATTCTGGTGCAGTAGGAAATTATGGTATGAACGCTAAAGTAGACAAGAAGAGTATAACCACTGATGACGCGATTAAAATCACAATGATCATCAAGGGGTCTGGGGATGCAAAGATTGTTACTGCTCCGGATCAAGACTTTGGGAAAGATCTAGAAGTTTACGAACCCAATATTTTGAGTGAAGATCAAATGGTGGATAAGGGATATGTCAGTTCTGAAAAAATATTTGAATATTTGGTAGTACCTCAAAAGACTGGAAAATTTAGATTACAACCCAAATTCAGTTTTTATAATCCTGATAGTAGTAGATATGAAACATTAACAGCTGGACCATTTTCTGTAAATGTAGCTCAAGGTATGAAAGCAATCAATACCATGGAGGCAGTAAAATCTGACAAAGAGTTATCGCCATTAATTGCAAGTCCTGCTTTTGTAGCAAAACCAAATGTCCTTTTCGGAAGTACTATTCATTGGGGAATATTAGGATTGATTATGGCAGCTATTCCATTCATGTTTATGTATAAACTAAAATTGAGAAAACAAGCGAATATAGACCCTAAAGTGATCCAAGCACAGAATGCTGAGAAAGTAGCCATTGCAAAGTTAAGTGCTGCAAAGTCACATATGGATGCAGGTTCGCCACGCTCATTTTATGAAGAAATACAAAATGGAATATTTGGATATTTGTCTGACAAAATTGATGTACCATATAGTCAAATGAACAAAGCTGACATAAAAAATATCTTGAAGAACAAAGGTGTACCTTCGGATCTTACTGAGCAAGTAAGTGATATTTTACAAAAGGCTGAAATGGCATTATTTGCTGGAGCAAGTGATGTAGGAATGCAAGGAAGTTATGATGGTGCTAAGGAATTAATATTGGGCTTAGAGTCTTATTTTAAAAAGCCTTAATTATATAAATTAAACAATATTCATATTTTGGGCTTTATATAGCTATGAAGAAATTTTTTCTCCTAAATATTATCCTCCTTACCTTTTGTGTTTGTGACACTGACATAGTCGCATACAACAGCTATCATTTTTATGATAGTATTAAGGTAGAGTTAGTAGATCAATATACTTTCAATACATCCAATGTATATGAAACCTCTTCAGTCAAAATTGAAAGTAAAATAGGGGAAATTTTCAAAATTGGTTTTTTTGACTATTCTAATTATAGAACTATTCTCAGAAATCAGAACTCAACTTTTGAAAATATAAGTATTCACCTATTATCTTTTTTCACTACTTTTCGCCATTCTACCAATCTTCCTGATTTACTAAGTTAACATAGAGACATCTATTTTAATCTTAGTTCGGTTCATATTAAGTCGAGACATTCTACAAGACTAATGCTTTGCATTCAAGGATATTCTATGGATAGATATCTTTAAATGCTAGGCATAAACATTCTATGACTTGCATTTATTGAGAACCCTTGAACTCTGGTTATTCACTTTAATAACTGAGTAATGGAAACTTTTAAAAAATATTTACGGAGGCTACTATTTGCCCTTATGATACTGCTTGCCTGTGCAGGTATTGGATTACCTATTCCCACTTTTTTACCAGATAAGTTTAGAATAAAAACAGAAATAATTGAAAAACGAAAAGAAGATGATGAGGACGTGTATACTTGATTTCAGTATCTTCAAAAGAAGGCTACTTCATCATCTTCATAAATCCACCAAGTAACATATTACCTTTGGATTTGAGGATGGTGTCGAGCATGGAATCTGCTCTAGTAGAGAAATGTTTGAGATCACTTATCATTTTACAGAATTCATCTGAATCTTTGCATTTTCCTTCTACATGAGAAACATTTTCAAGCATTTTGATCATCGGATCAAGCTCCTTTTGTTTTCTTTTGATAAGTATCCTAGTGAATACTTGCCAAACATCCTTTTCGGCTATGAAGTAATCTTTACGGTCTCCAACAATATTATGTTTATAGACGATTCCCCAATCTAATAATGCTCGGATAGTCGTATTAGCATTTCCTCTTGAAATCTTGAGGTGCTCCATAATATCATCACAACTAAATGGTCTGCATGCTACCAAAAGTAGACCATGGACTTGACCCATCGTCTTATTAACTCCCCACTCTAAGGCTAATTTGCCCCAAGCGATTATAAACTTTTCTTTTCCTTCGTCGAGTTGCATGGATAATCGAAAATGTAATTTTATTAAATCTCTGAATAAGTAATGGATTTAAGTCTAATTTGTTCAACAAAGAGCCTAAGTTGCCTAATACGATACATTTAAAGCAAACAGTGATTCTTATACAAAAGGCAATTTTACAATTTCAGCGTTCATTAATTTCTTACCTGCTTGAAACTGAATCATACTACCTCTCTTATGGTATCCTGTGGCTACATAACCCATTCCAATAGGATGATCTAAACAAGGAGATTGAGTACCTGATGTTACTTCCCCTATTTCGGTTACTCCATCTTCAGCAAATAATTTATATCCATGCCTTGGCACTCTTCGATCTAATACTTTGAAAGCCACTAATCGCTTTGCTACTCCATTTTCCTTTTGTTGAATAAAGAGTTGCTTACTATTGAAATCAGAATCCTGCTTTAGTTTTGTGATCCAGCCTAAGCCTGCTTCGATAGGAGACGTCTCGTCGTTAATATCATTTCCATATAGACAGAATCCTTTCTCTAGCCTTAATGTATCTCTAGCACCCAATCCAGCTGGATGTAAGCCATAAGGTTCGCCAATGGCAACTATGGCATCCCAAAGTGTTTTTAAGTGCTCATTGTCTACATATAGCTCAAATCCTCCACTGCCTGTATAACCTGTTGCAGAAATGATTACATTTTTGATACCAGCAACGGTACCTTTGGTAAAATGATAATATTCAATTTCGCTGAGATTCGTCTCTGTTAAATTTTGTAGCAATTCGGTCGCCTTCGGACCTTGTACGGCCAAGAGACCAGCATTATCTGATATATTAGTCATTGTGCATTCAAATGAGTTATTCTGTTCTATCCAATTCCAATCCTTATCTATATTGGAGGCATTTACAACGAGCATATAGGCTCTTTCTCCTTCAGAACATTTGTCTTCATCCAACCTATACACTAAGAGATCGTCTACTATCCCTCCTACAAGATTCGGCATACAACTGTACTGCGCATGACCAATTTCTAGCTTACTGGCATCGTTACTGGTAACTTTCTGTACAAGATCTAATGCCTCTTTTCCTTTTACAATAAATTCGCCCATATGAGAAACGTCGAAGATTCCACAATGCTCGCGTACGGCCATATGTTCCTCCTTAATACCAGCATAACTTATGGGCATATTATAACCTGCAAATTCGGCCATTTTGGCTCCTAATTCAACATGTACAGGAGTGAGTATAGTAGTTTTCATTATTACTGATTTCTATATGAATAAGATAATTGATTAAGTGCTGACAAAAGTAAGAAGCTGAGTTCGATTATTATAATACCCTCTGCGGTTTTAAAAATTCAGTATCGATATGTCAAGGTTAAAACTCTTCCTATAAAAATACAAAGAGAGGAATAAAATCATGAGGTATTAAATTCATGACCTTACTCCTCTCTTTTTAACTAATAAACTACTTTCGTTTATCCTTACAGAGTGGTGGCTACACCTATACACTCTTTTTACATTATCTTAATTTCTTGTAACTGTACCTTGAGGATTTGTTGCGGTTGCATTATTATTCATAGGTAATGCAGTGTGCACTTCTGCGTCTGCAGAAATAGGTCCTACTAAAGGCTTCAGCAAAAATGGAGCGGCACTATTATCTGGAACAGGCTCAATAGAAATTACAGCTGCTTCTAAGTTAGTTGGAAAAGTTTTTCCAGCAGGAGCATTTAATAAAAAGTCCTCTCCTGGGTAAGATGGTCCAGCATTAGGTCCACTATAAGGAGCTGCATTATCTGAACTTGATACGCTTGAGAATTTACCAGTTGTAACTGGACTTCCATCTATTATTGCCCAACCTTCATAAATCCATCCTTCAGGAAGTACGGGTAAATCTAAGCCAACAGCTGGCATGCCGGAAGAATTATCTAAAAACCAAACTCCACTATACTCATTAGTATCATCTGAATCTGTAGGGGTTGCTAATATAAAATTACCTGTACTTGACTCAAAATCATTATTGATTGCTGCGCTATGCCCAACATCCAAACTGGCTGTATTACCATTAAAATCTCCTGCCACTAAATGAACTGCACTAGGAGATGGATCGTTATCTGGAGAAGGTTCAATCGTTAATACAAATGTACTTGCATCAGAAAGAGTTGGAACTGTAAATTGTCTTTCTGATAAACTTCCTTCATCATTAACTGTAAATACACCAGTTGAAACTGGAGCACCGTCTACAATCACCCAGCCTTCGTATGCGTATCCAGCACCTAGATTTTCTAATCCTGTAAGATCTATAGTCAAAGTGTCATTTACCGTACTACTGTTGTCGTCATCATCAGAACAAGAAGCCAATCCAATACTCAATGCGATCATTAAAAAGCTTAATAATTTGAAATTCATAATCCTTAATTTTTTTATTTTGATAAAATTATTTTTTAATAACGTACTACTTAGAAAGGTGAAAAGTCACGCTTAAAAATTAAATACAATGTCCTATACGGAGGTCTATCAAAATAGGTTGCTAGTCAAGAATATGAGATCACAAAATAAATCGTAATAGGAAAGACAATTGATATCTAAGGCAACTGCTATAGTGGAATAGGAGTAAGAAAAAAATTAGTAAAAAATAATAATATTTTATTCGCTTGTATATTCTGTACGAATAACTTGGGCGTCATAACCCTGTTCTCTTAGGTACTTGGCATACTGATCTGTATATCCATGAGTGACATAAATATGATTCGCTTCTGTTGCTTTTACAGCAGTATTGAGTGCTTTCCAATCCGCATGATCAGACAATTCAAAACCTATATCAGAAGGGTATTTCATTTCGCGTACTCCGATCCAACCACTTGCGATAGCCGTAGAATAATTCTTAAACTTTCGGATCCACGGAGAAACAAATGAGGTAGGTGGGGCAATAATTAAACTTCCCTTAAATCTATTGAAATGCATACTATTATCGACTTTAGTAGAACTTTTTAAATGGATACCCTGTTTCCTTAAAACCTTATTAGTGTATTCTACGGATCCATGCGTAAGGACTTCTCCTATTGTATGATCCACATGATTTATGATTCTCTGCGCCTTACCCAATGCGTAAGATCCCATGATGCTCACCTTACCTTCATCCGCATTTTTGCGCCACCAATTGTTTATATCTACAAATATATTTTCCTGAGGTTTCCAATCATATACAGGCAAACCAAATGTAGACTCTGTTATGAAATGATCACAAGTGACAGATTCAAAAGATTCGCTTAATCCATCATTTTCTATTTTATAATCACCTGAAGCTACCCATACTTCTCCTTTATATTCGGCCCTGATTTGCGCAGATCCAATAATATGGCCTGCCGGATGAAAACTAAATTTCACTCCATTAATGTACACTGTTTCGCCATAATCGATAGACTCTATTTTAGCCTCATTTCCTAATCTATAACTTATGACGGGCTTTGCACTTGTCGTGCATAAGTAATACTTACTCCCCCACCGCGCATGATCAGAATGTCCATGCGTAATCAAAGCTTTATCTACAGGCTTCCATGGATCAATATATATGCCTGCTCTTTCACAATAGATTCCATTTTCATTGAATGTGATGAGTGGCATTTTGGATTGTTTAATTAGTCGAAAACAATATTAATTGAATTATTATAGTAGCTAAATTTTATTTTCTAAATGCCCTGTCTACTCCATCTTTATAAATATAATAAATGGACCTAGGACTGATAAGAACATTCTCAGTCATCGTATTTTTCAGTAAAGGTATTGTACTTTCTTCCAACAATCTTATAGTGAAAACTTTTATAGATTGGTTTTGAAATACATAAATATTCTTACCGTCAGTCTGAAACGTATCTACATTTTTTATCGGTAACAATTTCAAATACTGACCCAAATTATCAAAAATTATAATTCCAAATTCAGCGTCGTAAACAAATAATTTATTGTCTCTTTCTACAATTTTAGTGGGATTCAAATCTTCTAATCTATAATCATTAAGGTTATTAGTACTCAGCTTCACCACTCCTGCGTCGTTTATTTTTAATATTTGATTTTTGGCAGGATCATATAACCATATATTTCCATCATTAGAAGAGGCTATAGTTGCGATATCATAGTACCCCCAATCTTGAAGGTTAGATTTTTTTATAAGAGCTAAGGTATTATCTAAGTAGCTGATAATTCCATAATCTCTGTGATAGACTAATGTTTTTAAAGGATTATTGACATCTACATGTTGTATTGATCCTAATGTATTATCAGCGTATTTATAGAGTATTTCTAAATCTTGAGTATATCTTATTAGCGTTCCTTTATTATCTACGATATGTAATTGATCTAAGTTATCCAAGAACACATTTTCAATCGCAACGTTAATATCATGAGTATTAGAGAGCACAACTTGTTCTTTTACTTCTTTCGTTGTAGAGCAAGAAGTAAATATTATAATAGATAAGAAAGTCAATATTTTATTTACCATAAATTTTTCGGTTTTCGGTTTCGAAAAATTCAATACTAAGTTTTCCTTCTTCCATTTTGCCATAAGAGTAATGATACAACCAATCACCTATATTAACATACTCCGAATTATTAGCTAATGTACATTGTATAGGTAGATGTCTATGTCCCATTATGTAATAGTCAATATCTTGATGCATTTTTATATGTTCCTGAGCATATTGTAATGTCCATTCTTTTTCCACATTAAAATTCTTTTCTTCTTCACTGGTTATTGCTCTGCTAGAGTGACTAAACTGCTTCATGATCCACAATCCTGTATTAGGATGAATTCTTGCATACAGCCATTTACAGATACCGTTGTCGAATACTTTTTTAATCATTTTATAAGCATAATCCCCAGGTCCCAAACCGTCACCGTGGGCCATAAAAACTTTCTTGCCTTGTATCTCTCTTATAATCGGTTCGCGATAGATAGGAATTCCATATTCTTCTTCCATATATTTAAACATCCACATATCGTGATTGCCTGTAAAATAATACATGGGAATATCTGCATCTCTTAACTCTCTAATCTTTGCAAAGATACGCGAGAATCCTTTCGGAATTACACTGCCATATTCAAACCAATAATCGAAAACATCGCCTAATAGATATATCGCTTCTGCTGAATCAGCAATTTGATCCATCCATCGAACTATCTTTTTTTCTCTAGTGGTACTATCATCTGCAGCTGCAACACCAAGGTGAAAATCAGAAGCGAAATATGTGTGCTTGGGCATAAGGAATATTAATCAACGAATCTACTGTCTACTTCCATAACGCTTTTGCACTCTGGGCAAGTACGCATATCTTCAGAAGCATAATATTCCCTGAATCTCGGTTGGAAGTCTTTCTCTACATTAGTCAATTGAAAATAGGTGTCATGCAGTTTATTATTACAGTTGTCACAAAACCACATTAATCCATCCTTCATTGTAGCATCGCGTTTTAATTCTACTACCAGACCAATAGATCCTTCAGATCGCATCGGTGAATGCGGAACCTTTGCAGGCAAAAGAAACATTTCACCTTCTTTAATCGGTACATCGACTGGCTTACCATCTACTTGGATTCGTACATTGATATCACCTTCAAGCTGATAAAACAACTCTTCCGTCTCGTTATAATGATAATCTTTACGTGCATTAGGACCAGCAACGATCATAACTATATAATCTCCAGCATCTTTGTATAGATTTCTATTTCCGACTGGAGGTTTGAGGTCATCTCTATTCTCATCGATCCACTTCTGAAGATTGAAAGGCTTTGGTATAGTCATGATTTTATGTATTTGCTTGTTAGCTAAGGTAATAAATATTGAACTAGATATATCAAAATCTTAATGTCAATTAAATGCTCTCACTTCATGTCGCCATTGCTGCTATTCGCATTTTATAGAATAGAACGCAACCAAAATTCTTGAACATGCTATCATATCTAGTGTATATTCTGCGAAAGCTTGTCTTGATCGGTCTGCGAGTTATTTCTACATACTCCACGGATATTTTCAAACGGCAATTTTTTAATTAATTACATCCTATTAGTTAGAAAAGCATTAACCTCTTCTAATATAGGTTCTAGTGCGACAGTGGTTGGATTTTCCACTTTCTTAGCGATGTCATATAATATTTTGTTTTGTAATCGTCCTTGCTTCATTGCTCTGTGATAAGGAATATCAGCTCTGAATGTTACTAGGCTATACTTACTATAATACTCAAGATTTTCTTCTAAACGCAATTCGATAATTCTCTTTTTATTAAAAACTGGATCTGCAGTTGCATCTCGCATTTCATAAAAATTATCTTCTGCTAAATCAGCGATTGCGTCTGCATCTACTTTGCGTACTTCCTGATAGGCGGATAATATTTTATCCCAATCGTGATCATACTTTTGAATAAGTGTATCGAGTACTACACAATCTTCTAACGCACAATTCATTCCTTGTCCATAAAACGGTACAATGGCATGTGCACTATCTCCCAAAAGAACTGTCCTATTATATTTCCAAGGATAACATTTAATAGTCCCTAAAGAAGCGGTAGGGTTATTGTGAAATTGCTCTAGCAAATCAGGAATATGAATGGTAGCATCACTAAAATTTTCTTCCATGAATTGCGTAATCAAATCATCTGATACCAAACGATCCATTCCTACTGGTCCTTCAAATGGTGTAAACATAGTTAGTGTAAAACTTCCATCTAAATTAGGCAATGCAATCATCATATGTCCTTTTCTGGGCCAAATGTGTAATGCATGTTTTTCTATTTTCCAGCCTCCATTTTCGGTAGGTGGAATATGTAATTCTTTATATCCAGTACTAAGCCATTTCTGTTGAAAATCAAACCGCAGTTTACTACTCTGCGCTTGCAAAGTTCTTCTTACTGCTGAGCCTGCTCCATCCGATCCAAAAATTACATCGTATTCCTTAGTGATTTCAGTATCACCAATTATTACTTTTAGAGACGTATTAGTTATATCTACAAATCTCACATTGGCTTCAAAAAAAAGATTAATATTTTCTTTCTTTTCTGCTTCATCGAGCAATGTCATATTTAGCCCACCACGTGAAACACTATTAATATATTCACCAGCTCTTCCACTGTAAGCATACATTGTATTTTCTCCTCCAGTAGGATGAATCATACGACCATGCATAGGAATAATTTCAGTAGTAATTCTTTCTCTAAGGCCGATCATACCAAGCGCTTTCAAACCTCTATCAGAGAGTGCAAGATTTATTGACCTACCTGCAGAAATATCAGTTTTTCTAAGATCTGGACGCCTTTCGTAGAGATCAATCTGATACCCATACTCTGCCAATCTGGTGGCCATCATCGTACCACATAATCCTGCTCCTGCAATTGCTATTTTTCCTCTATTCATCTTAGTTAATGCTGTATATAAATGACATACTTTTCACTATAATATTCTTCATCAAATATATCTTTAATAGGATATATTTCTGAATATACTTTATTAGTTGTTTGTGCTATTTCTTCTTCTACGTTTCCTCCTTTTAAAGCTATAATTCCATTTGGAAACGAATTTCTATGTGTATCATGAATTAGCTTATGTGTCCAATTAACCAATTTTTCAACCAGCGCCACGGCTCTAGTGATTACGAAATCATATTTTACTTTATGTTCTTCTGCTCTTACGTGCACACCTTTGGCGTTTGTCAATCCTATGGCTTGGGCGACTTCATTGACTACCTTTATTTTCTTTCGAGTACCATCTATAAGGGTAAATTTTACATTAGGATATAATATGGCCATGGGTATCCCTGGAAAACCACCTCCGCAGCCCAAATCCAAAACGGTAGTATCATCTTTGAATTTCATAACCTTGGCTATCGCTAGAGAATGTAATACATGATGCAGATAAATATTATCAATATCCTTTCGAGAAATGACATTGATCTTATCATTCCATTCTTTATATAGATCTCCTAATTGCGCAAACTGCGACTTCTGAATGTCAGTGAGGTCAGGAAAATATTTGAGTATTAGCTCCAAGAATTCTGTTTTTTAATAAATGTAAAAGGAATCATAATAATATAATACAAAGCCATAGCAATATCATACACTGGAAATAATAACCATAGATCCATACAATGTAGTTTCTTGCAAATTGGATATTGAATGAATAGCATGATCAACCAATACAATGGTAAAAGCAATATCCAGCTTTTATCTAAAGAAAACAATAATAGAATCGCGGTGATATATAAACCGATTTGGGCAAAAGAAGAAAGAGCCAAAATGACCTTATCCATAAATCTATATCTATGAGAACTGGAGATATGTCTCGTTTTTTGCCTAATGAATGACTTCAAAGTCTCTTTTCCTGGGCTATAGACAAAAGATTTTGGATCCAAGCATATAGTTGTGTTCTCCGCATTTGCTGCATAGTTGATCAATAAATCATCATCACCAGAAGCGATATCAGTGTGGCTTTCAAATCCTCCTGCATGATCAAATATCGTTCGATGGTACATTAAATTTCTGCCTACTCCCATATAGGGTCTTCCGGCCAACGCAAAAGAAAAGTATTGCAAAGCAGTATAATAAGTCTCATACCTAGCAAATTGGCCCACCCATGTCGACGACTTGTCTAAGGGACCATAACCCAGTACTATCTTATGATTTTCGCTATACATTCCCATAGTTTTGGCCCACTCTATAGGTAGTTTACAATCAGCATCAGTCATGAGCAACCAATCATGAGTCGCTTCAGATATACCTTTTGTTAAGGCAAGCTTTTTACCATCATGTCTTTTATCATTTTCAACAATTATGGCGTTTTTTGGGCTACCTGCTTTCAAGAGCTCAAGCGTATCATCCGTAGAAAAATCATCTACCAGTACAAGTTCCAAGTTATTCCTGTCTTGACTATTAAGTCCTTTGATTGATGCTTCTACATGCTCACTTTCGTTATGATAACAGACAATAGTACTAAGTCCTTCAAACTTCTTTTGACTAGGTTTCAGCGATACTGGAATCTTATAACTAGCCAATCTTAGATAGTAATACAAGGCAAAACAGAGTTTGATAGTTAAGAAAAGTAAGAATATCAAAGGCAATAGTGCCATAAATAATGATGAATATGGTATTAAATGATGAAAAATAGAGTGACCAATAATAGCGAAAGATATTGGATCGCTAGAAGAGGTATAATTAATATGACAATATATACGTTAAAATGGATAAATATGGCTTATTAAGTCATATATGATACACCTTATTTACACGAGTATTATTAATTTTGTTCTAAGCCAACATATTAAATAACAATTATTAATATATATTATTTTATTTAATGTGTTTTAAGCAAGTATAAT
>CALBEE010000127.1 GCA_937927575.1 uncultured Saprospiraceae bacterium
GATTTTTGTTAGTCAATTGTTAATTTTGTCGCCGATTATGAGGTATAGCGCATTTTTAATACTAAATGCCAAAAATGCGACGTTTACTTTAAACCAGTTTGGCATGATATGGGATATATCATCCTAGAACAAAAGTCGATATATTTTCTTTATGAATATTAAGATTATATATAATATTATAACACAATCGAATAAATACAGAATTATGCAATCCAAATCAATGAAAAACATCCTTGGCGTAGGAGCACTATTATTAGTAGTCGCATTCCTAAGTTCATGTAACAGAGGTGGCGTAGGATGTCCTTACGAGTTAAGTGCAGCAACAGATGTGATATTTCACATTATGAAGTAATAATGAAATGCGGATAAAGTAAAAATGAAATAGTTAGAGCTACCCCTTATTTTTACTTTTCACTACTCCTTAATAAGAAGGACTTCTAACAATAGATAGATAGAGGACTTATTCACGTGATAATCTCTTTTATGGTAGTTATTATTTCCTAGATTTTGAACTAAGTAGATCTGAAAAGAATTACTAATGTATGAACTGGAATAATATACAATCGCAAAAGCAAATAGACGAAGCTGTTTCAGCATCTCACGATAGATATCAAGTACTCTTTAAGCATAGTACTACTTGCCCTATCTCGAGTATGGCAAAAATGAGATTAGAAAGTCAATGGGATTTAGATAATGTAGATGCACACTACCTCGATTTATTAAGTTATAGATCAGTTTCAAATTATATAGCGGATTCACTATCGGTTCATCACGAATCGCCTCAATTGATTTTACTTAAGAATGGTGAAGTCATTTACGACTCTTCTCACTTAGATATCTCAGTAGAAGAAATAAAAGAATCAATCAACTATAGTGAGCGATAATCGGCTGATCAAATCAGATGACGGATCGCATACCCTTATTTCAAATCAATTTGGAGTAAGTTATCATTCTACAAACGGAGCAATTCAAGAAAGTATTACAGTATTCCTAGCTGCGGGTTTGCATTATGCTAGGCATCATTTCATGGGACCTATCAAAATTCTAGAAATGGGATTTGGTACAGGACTAAATGCCCTATTAACCTTGATAGAGGCTAACAAGTATAGAAAATCCATTTCCTACAATACAGTAGAAGCATTTCCTATTTCTCTAGAAAGTGCCCAAACTCTAAATTATCTTGAAATACTTAATGCCGATGAATATAGAACTCAATTCGATTCTATGCACATGTCAGATTCTTTAGATCTACTTCGGTTGAATAAGTACTTTTCATTTCGTAAGCATGTATGCAAAATTGAAGATCTCGTACCAGAGGAAAAATACAACGTAGTCTATTACGATGCTTTTGCGCCTACTACACAACCAGAACTGTGGGATGAAGCCATGATGAAAAGAATCTATGACTTGCTAGAGGAAGAAGCCGTATTTGTGAGTTACTGTGCTAAGGGTTCTTTCAAAAGAGCGCTTAAAGCTGCAGGATTTATAATCGAAGCGCTTCCTGGCCCACCTGGAAAAAGAGAAATGACTAGAGCCATAAAAAAGGCAACTCTATAATGACATAGATTACCTTAAAGGAATTCCCAAATAGATTTTACTAAAGCATTTAAAACTGGATATACCAGATGGTATACTCGTATATGTAATTCATTAAGGCAAACGCTCAGTTGATGCAATATTTCCTGAATTAAGCCCTTATGGCATCCACCGGATTCATTTTACTGGCTTGGAATGCAGGAATGATACCTGAAATAATCCCCACAGTAACTGAAGCCAATACACCTACAAACATATTGGTAAACGAAAGATACATATCAAAGGGTATCAATGCACTTATACCCATCAATGTGAAGTAGACGATTACTAAACCTACAAATCCACCTATCACACAAAGGATGACTGATTCAATCAAAAACTCTAGTAATATGATATAGCGTTTCGCACCCAAGGCTTTTTTGATTCCTATGATATTGGTACGCTCCTTCACTGACACAAACATGATATTCGCCACACTAAACATTCCTACTATCAATGCAAAAATTCCAATAAAAAGGCCAGCTAGATTAAGCACTCCAAAGACACTATCCAACATATCAGTAATCATTGATAATTGATTGATAGAAAAGTTATTATCTTCTGATGGTTTTAGTTTACGTTTAGATCGTAAAACTCCGGTGACTTCATCTTTTAGTTCTGATAATTCTACACCTTGTTTCGCCTTTACATTAAGCATTCTACCTACGTAGCGGTTATCATCCTTGACATTGACAAATTTCTTAACTGTCTTATATCCTACCCAACAGACATCGTCAAAATCCATGAAATTAAATGGATTCTCTCCTTCTGATTCGAGCACGCCAATGACTTGAAATTTCTGTCCAAACAACCTTATGGTTTTACCTACAGGCTCTATATTTCCAAAAAGCTCCTGAGCCATAGCATAGCCCAATATCACTTTATTAGCAGCGTTGTGGTATTCATTGGGCGTAAAATACCTTCCTTTTTCTATGACTAAATTCTGAATTCTATTGAGCTCAAAAGAAGAGCCCATTATAAAACTATTGGACACGCTTACAGACTTATATTTGGCAGTCTTTCCACCTGTAAATACTGTAAAGGCTACTTCATCCGCCATATTCGATCTATTGCGAATCACTTCATAATCTGAATAGCTCGGATTAGGTCTACGCGCATACTTCCACCAGCTTTGCCCTGGATCTTCATTCCAAGGTTGCTTTTCGACATAAAGTACATCTGAGCCTAACTCATTGAAACCAGAAATAATATTGTCTTGAAGCGAGTCGACGGCTGATTTAACAGCGATAATACAAAAGATACCAATCACAATACCTAGTAATGAAAGGAAGGTCCTCATCTTATTGCCTCGCAGTGACTGAAGCGCTTGGACGATGCTCTCGTAAATTACTTTAAATAATGTGGTCATGGAGGTTTATGCTGTATTGATGGTATAAATATAAGTGGATCAATGAAAACGACTACAACGAATAGATAAATAGGCTCATATGATCGTCGAAATGATAAAAAATACGCCTCACTATGTGGTTATTGTCGAATACATCACCCATAAGATGAACTAGATCCACTTAATGGTGGTTAGCCTTAAGTATCTATCAATATCGAGGTGACATTCATCTAACCGAAATGAAGTACCAATTCTTAATGAAATAACTAATAAATAGCCTACTTTTGCAGGCTTGTAAAAACACACAATTTAGACATATGAGGACTAAGCTTTCGAAATTTAAATTTGAACTTCCAGAAGAGCTGATAGCTCAATATCCGACAGACGTAAGAGATGAATCACGTTTGATGGTAGTACATAGAGATACTGGTAAGATCGAACATAAACTGTTTAAAGATATAATAGACTATTTTGATGAAGACGATGCTCTAATATTTAATAATACCAAGGTATTTCCGGCTCGTATGTACGGAATGAAAGAAAAGACAGGAGCTAAAATTGAGGTATTTCTCTTAAGAGAGCTCAATAAAGAGGCCATGTTGTGGGATGTACTTGTCGATCCAGCACGTAAAATCCGTGTAGGTAATAAGTTGTACTTCAATGATGACGAAGGTAATAACATATTGGTGGCTGAAGTTGTAGATAATACAACCTCAAGAGGACGAACGATCAGATTCTTCTTTGATGGTACTGATGAAGAGTTTAGAGCTACTTTAAGAAAACTAGGAAGCACACCTCTTCCAAAGTATATAGATAGAGAAGTAGAACCACTTGATGATGAAAGATATCAAACTGTATATGCAAAAGAAGTAGGAGCAGTAGCTGCACCGACTGCAGGACTTCACTTCAGTAAGGAGCTTATGAAGAAGCTCGAAATCAAAGGTGTCGAATTTGCAGAAGTGACACTTCATGTGGGTCTAGGTACATTTAGAAGTATCGATGTAGAAGATTTAAGTAAGCATAAAATGGATGCAGAATACTACAAAATCACTCAAGAAGCTGCAGATATAGTCAATAAGGCGAAAGATGCTAAAAGAAAGGTATGCGCAGTAGGTACTACTTCCATGCGTACCATCGAATCATCTGTAAATGCGACTAGGCACCTTAAGAAATCTGAAGGATGGACTAATAAATTTATATTCCCACCATACGAGTTTAATATTCCCAACTGTATGATTACGAATTTCCACCTTCCTAAGACTAGTTTAGTGATTATGATATCCGCATTTGCTGGTCATGATTTGGCTATGGAAGCGTATGCAGAAGCTATCAAAGAAAAATATAGATTCTTCAGTTACGGAGATGCCATGTTGATTCTTTAAACAAGATGAAATGAAGAATAAGTTACCAACGCCTTTTGATAGTTATCGAGAGGCGTTTTTTCTTTAGGCCTAGCCTGATTTCTCAAAAAAATACAATAATTTATTTCAGAACCTTTTCTAAGCTTACTTATTGATTGCTAAGCAATTAGATAAAATAACTCCATTGGTTCGATCTTAATTTTCGCTTAATTAAACATTTATCTGCATTACAAGGAACAAAACCAGCTGCATTGACGTAATTAAGATTGTATAATGCAGATTATTCATATATAATATCTAGACAACCGTCCGCTTAAAATACAAATATTGAAAGTGGATTTGGATGACATTTATTTTTTGATATTTTTGTAGCCTATTTGAGGATTACAAATACCTGATTCGCATTAAGTTTTTAACAATCAAATTGAATTTTTACGTATGTATTGGACTTTAGAATTAGCGCACAAACTGGAAGATGCGCCATGGCCAGCCACAAGAGACGAACTTATTGATTACGCTGTGAGATCTGGAGCTCCACTAGAAGTAATGGAAAACTTACAAAGTTTAGAAGACGAAGGCGAAGTATATGAAACAATGGAAGATATATGGCCAGACTTCCCAAGAAAAGATGACTTCCTCTTCAATGAGGATGAGTATTAAAACGAATACTTAGTTTAAAATATTGAAGCCTTTTCTGTATCGATAGAAAAGGCTTTTTTTATGTTTGAGATCTATGCTATCTTTCCTCTCTCTCAATTATTTTACTGATATTTAACTTCGAATAGCCAAACTTTAATCAATGACGGAAATAGAAGATAGTATAGTAGCGATCGATGGATTTTCATCATGTGGGAAATCAACTCTTGCTAAAGAGCTGGCCAAAGAACTGGGATATAGATTTATAGATTCGGGTGCAATGTATAGAGCATGTACCTTGTATTTCTTAGATAATAATATTGACATCAATAATGTCGAAGCTATCACCACCGCATTAGATGATATTGATATAGAGTTTCAAAATATAGATGGCTATAATGCTACCTTTCTAAATGGTGAGAATGTCACTTCGGAGATCAGATCACTCAGAGTAGCCAATCAAGTAAGTGAAGTAGCTGCTATAAAAGTAGTCCGCCAAAAAATGGTCAAACTTCAAAATGCTATGGGCGCGCAAAAGCGAATTGTCATGGATGGTAGAGATATTGGTTCGGTTGTATTTCCTAATGCAGAGCACAAATTTTTCATCACCGCAGAAGTCGAAGTAAGAGTAAAAAGAAGGCATAATGAACTTACCACAAAAGGTAAAACGGTAACGATGGAGGAGGTGAGAAAAAACTTAGAACATCGTGACCATATCGATTCTACTCGTAAAGAAAGTCCCCTTACCAAAACGCCAAGCCATATACTTATAGATAACTCCTACCTTACTAGAGCAGAACAACTGATGGTTGCACTCAAACATATAAAAGCTAAAAGTAAAATCTAAGAGATCCTCTATTAATCTTAGTGACTTAAGCCCAACGCTTATCAGTCACTACAGATTTGGGATAATCTTTTCCTAAAGTAATATTGTAACTGTCTAACTCGTCTTGGGTCATTACAGGTACATCATGCACTTTACAACCAGAGACTGCCTCCAATTCGGGTAACCAGTGATGTGCATATTCTCCCTTACTATCATATCTCTTTCCTTGGTGCACAACATTAAACCATCGATCTGGTCGTGGATCCACTCCTACTCCAGCGATGTAATTCCAATTGCCATAATTACTGCAAGGATCATAATCAATAAGTTGAGATTCAAAGTACTCCGCGCCGAGTAACCAATGCACATTCATATCATTGACTAAAAAGCTAGCTACGTTTTGCCTTCCTCTATTTGACATAAATCCGGTAGCATTAAGCTCTCGCATATTAGCATCTACCATGGGCACACCAGTTCTTGCTTGAGCCCAGATATTGAAGAGAGTTCGATCAGTTGACCATTGTGGAGGGTCTTCTTCCGTGATACCTCGAGAAAGAAAAATCTTATTACCGTATTTTTTTCCTACCAATCTAAAATAATCACGCCAAAGCAATTCGAAAATAAGCCAATATGTACTATCATTTTTTTTGACTTGGGTCTCGTACTTTTTTATTTCTGCATACACGGTCTTTGGTGATATACATCCTTGAGCTAGATAAGGAGAAAGCTTAGAACTGTAATCCCATCCTAGCATTTCATTTCTAGTTTTCTTATATCGCTCAACATGATGACTCTCCCACAAATAGTAATTGAGTTGAGCGAGAGCTGCCGTCTCTCCTCCCATAAATCGCAATTCTTGTTGGGCTTTATTTTCTTCAAAACCAAAATCTTGGAGACTTGGAATATTTCCAGATTCAATTTTTACATCGATAGAAGGTAAGCTTTGAGGAGAAGGAAGTGGAACTCTTATAGGAACATATTTTTCTACTTCCTTTCTAAAAGATGTGAAAGTATCCGGTGTATGCGTAATAGGAAAAGGAAGATCAGAAGTGTAATAAAGCATCTTACCGCGACTATATCTCATCTCTACGCCTTGGGTCCACAGCTTCTTTTCCAATGCATCCTGCACTGCCACCTCTTCTTTAGTTCTTTCTCTATTACAGAAGACCCAAGAAGCTTTGAGCTGCGTGGTCAAATCAAAAATAATATCCTCCGTCACACCTCGACGAACAATGAGATTACTTCCTAAATTTTGTATGGAATTACGTAAATCATTCACACAATCAATAATAAACTTAGTCCTTTGGGCACCTGTTTTCTGAAAACCAAAAGAAGTTTTAGACTCAAATACTCTTTCGTCAAACACGAAAACCGGTACCACTTCGTCAGCCATTCTTAATGCTTCAGAAAGGGCTTCATTGTCATGGACCCTAAGATCGTTGCGAAACCAGACTATTTCTTTATTTATCATGGATTTGTAACATCGTTCAATATCCAAACAAATATCAGCATAATAGGTTGTAGATATATCACCTAAGGCTAACTTTGTGTATAACTACCAATCGAAACTTATGAAAAACACGATATATGCCCTACTTGGCGCACTACTGATATTTTCTAGTTGTGATAATAAAGAACAAGAACAAAAAGTAGAATTTGACACCTTATTCCAGCAAGTGATGAAGATTCATGATGACGTAATGCCTGAAACAAATAACTTGTATAAGTTGAAAAAATTTGCTCAAGATAATATTGATGTCATCCCAGATACTAGCATCTATATTAAACCTCTACGTGATGTTCAACTCAATGCAGAGAAAGCCGATGAAGTCATGATGCAATGGATGGAAAAATTTTCGGTGCCAGAAGCATCTCATAAAGAAAAGATGCAATACCTACAAAATCAATTAGTGGAAATTGATGAAGTGAGAAAAGTGATGCTAAGTACACTATATGATGGAAAACTTGTCATAAGAAAAACAGATAAATACATCAAAGAAAACAAACTAAGAAATGTGGGTAAAACTGAATTTAGCGCTAAGTAGCCTTATAATACTTTTAATCTCTTGCAAACCAAGCGAGGTAGAACTTCCTTATCTAGGTAGACCACAAATGGTGGATGGCAAAGAAGTAAAACACAAAATCAGATCATTCAACTACATTGATCAAGATAGTACTGTTTTTAGTTCTGAGACTTTAAATGGCCAAGTATATCTCGCAGATTTCTTCTTCACTTCATGTCCAAGCATTTGTCCTAAGGTTATGAAAAATATGCTTCGCGTACAAGAAAAATACAAAGGCACTCCAAATTTCAAACTTGTATCATTTAGTCTTGACCCAAAGAGAGATACGCCAGCACGACTCAAAAAATACGCCCAAAGTATAGGTGCAGATTTGTCGATGTGGCATTTTGTACATGGCCCCAAAGATTCGATCATGACTATTGCTAATGAAGATTATTATGTTCCTGCATTCGAAGATCAAGATGCTCCGGGAGGATTTGACCATAGCGGAAAATTATTATTAATAGATGGAGATGGACACTTAAGAGGTTTTGCTGAAGGCACCGAAGATGAAGATGTGACTGATTTTTTTGATACCATTGATGCTCTTCTAGCGCAAAGCAAGTGAAGATAATTTCGGCCATAACGTTCTTCGTTTTTTTATTATTAGCTCTGACCAGCTGTAATGAAACACAGTATCCTGCAGGCAAAAGATACTACGATGCGTACTGTGGTAACTGTCACATGGAAAATGGAAAAGGACTTAGTCTCCTTATCCCTTCTCTAGAAAATTCAAAATATTTAATAGAAAATCAAGATGCCTTACCCTGTATCATCCGTGACGGAATACTAAGCAAGGTAGCCGATGATAGTGACGAAGTACAACTTTCTATGCCGGCTCATCCCCAACTAAATGAAATCGAAATATTAAATATTTGCAACTATATCAATAATGCCTGGGGGAATCAATTAGAACAAATCAGTATGACGGAAATGAAAAACAAATTAGCAAAATGTAAATCCTAATATTATTCAATATAACTGAACACTAAATATTACATAATACTTTATTGAACATATTTTTGAAAGAAAGACATCATAAAAATAGTCTCGCGTCAATAGTAGTTCAATGCTTTACGTAGCAATAATTTTACTTTAGAATTAAACAGGCATCACTTCTGCTTTAAAAGAAATTGCCTCAAGAGCCTGTTGTATATCCCAAATTAAATCCTCTGCATTTTCGATTCCTATAGATAGTCTTACAAGATTATCAGTAATTCCCATTTGTATCTTCGCTATTGGATCTACTCCAGCGTGCGTCATACTACATGGATGCTGAGCAAGACTTTCGGTACCTCCGAGACTCACTGCGAGTTTGAATAACTTTAGTGCATTTAAAAATTTAAATGCTTCTGCTTCCCCACCTTTAACTTCTATAGAGATCATAGCGCCAGGAGAACTGTACTGTCTTTTGTAGATATCATATGAACGACTACCCTCTTCTAGTAAATCTAAGTAATGCACTTTATGAATCATTGCATGATTTTTAAAAGCATTAGCAACAGCTTTGGCATTTTGCATTTGTTGATCCATTCTCACTTTAAGCGTTTCCAAACTTCTTAATAAGAGCCAGCAAGTATTGGGACTGGCCATATTACCTAGAAAAGTTCTGAGCACTTTGACCCTATTCATATGCTCTTGTTGACCTAGCACTGCACCTGCAATGAGATCGCTATGACCACCTATATACTTTGTAGCTGAGTACATCACTAAATCCGCTCCATGTTCCATTGGATGACACCAAATGGGTCCCATATAGGTATTATCTACTGCCAATATTACTTCATTCTCATCTGATTGGTAGATTTCTCCAATTTCTCTACACATACTAATATCCATTACAGCATTAGTCGGATTAGCCGGAGTTTCCAAATATATCATCGCCAATTTATCTGCTTTACCTGTAGACTCTATCAGTTCAATGATATCTTCTTTCGAATGATCTGCTCGGATACCAACCGCCTCCACTCCAATTCGCGGAAGCAAATGATTGATAAAGTGATCGGTACCACCGTATACAGGAGAACTATATACTAGTAAATCGCCAGGCTTCAAAAACTCCATCAACACAGTACTTATGGCGGACATCCCACTTTCAAAAACAGCGCAATCATCTGCTTTATCCCACAAACACAGCCTATTTTCTAAAATTTCTAGATTAGGATTATTGATACGGCTATATATTAAACCCTGCTCTTCTCCTTCATCTTGATTACGAAGTCCATAAGCCACTTCAAAGAACGCCTTCCCTTCTTCTGCTGTTTTGAAAACAAAAGTAGAAGTCTGAAAGATAGGAGGCTTAATCGCCCCTTCGGACAATTCCGGCTTGTAACCATAGCTCATCATTAAACTTTCTGGTGCGTATTTATGGTCTTTATTATTCATGGATATGAGATTAATTCAAATAATGAATAAAACTAGACGTAGTTAGCATAATATTCTACAGTAAACACCTTATAAAGACTAATATTCAAAATATACACTACAAAAAGAATATATTGCATTTCAAGTTTCACTATCAACTCACTAACAGAAAAATATTCTTTATGCTATACGAATTAGATGCTACAGATCGGAGAATTGTCAATCTATTAGAATTAGATGCCAAGATGACCATCAAAGACATTGCAAATAAGCTTAATATGTCCACAACTCCGATATTCGAAAGAATAAAACGTCTTGAAAAAACCGGTTACATCAAAGGCTACACAGCCATAGTAGACAGTAAAATGATGGGATTCAATTTAGTGGCCTACTGTACCGTGACTTTGGAGACTCACCATAAAGAACATATACATCAATTTGTATCTGACGTACAAGAACTCACCGAAGTAGTTGAGTGCTATCATATCGCCGGTCTTTTCGACTATCTCCTCAAAATATATGTAAAAGATATGAATGACTATCAGATGTTTATTACGGAAAAATTGGCATCCATAAAGAATATTGGAAAAGTACAGAGCTCCTTTGTAATGACCGAAATCAAGAGCGAAAGGGCATTACCAACCCTATAATATGGATAACATTTGAGAAAACACGAGTCGTTACAGATTACAACTGTTTGAACAAAATATACTAAAGGAAATGAAGATAACTTAATGAATAAAACTTATTGCCAACATCAAAATGCTAAAAACTATAGTTTTGAATGGGATTAAATATATTTATAAAATAGAATTAGACTAGTTACATTATATTACAACATTACTCTTAAAGTATATTAGTGAAAAAAAATATATGAGAAATAAGAGATTTATTTTTTGGCAAAAATGGTTGACTTATGCGAATGTTATGACCATTTGTGTTGGAATATTGGTTGGATTTGCTGGGAATTCCTTTTTCTTCACATTACACAATGAATATACTAAAGAGGTATTTTTCAATACTCAAGAATTTGACCCTGCTGTGTTACAGTTTAAAAACTGGCTTTTTGGAATCATTGGTGGAACTATAGTTGGCTTTCACATTCTAATGGTCATGATTTCAGAAAATGCTTTTAAAAGAAAAGAGAAGTGGGCATACAATGCCATGTGGTTGGGATTATTATCTTGGTTTTGTATTGATAGTGGAATTTCAATCTATTATGGTGCTATCCATAATGTTGTGATTATAAATCTAGTCGCATTAATATTAATTGGTCTTCCTTTGGTAATGACCAAAAATGTATTTAACAGCATTGATAAATAAAACATGGAACTACATAGAATCTCATGTCTTCGCCATAAGCGAATTTATATATCATCAATTAATCAATCTACTTTATTCCTTATAAAATAAAGTACTATATTACTATTATAAATATTTACATCAAATCCATTTATGAATGAGTAAGTAATATGTATAGATCAAAGATTTACTTTTCTATTTTTCTACTTGTGCTTAGCATAGGTATAATAGACGCTCAAGTTCATTTTACAGATCCAGATGATTTGGCCGAGGCTGTGAATACATCGTCAGACGGAGGTGTATTTATCGTATCCAATGGAACATATAATGATTTCGAAGCTACATTTGAAATTACAGCAACAGTGGACAATCCAGTTATCATTAAAGCTGAGACAGTAGGAGGTGTAATACTAACTGGAGCATCACACTTTGTTATCAAAAAATCTTCATTTATTACATTAGAAGGATTCATTTTTGATGGTCAAGGTGAAGACTCATTGGTGAAATTAGAAGGCAGTAATAATATCCGAATTACAAGAAATGTATTCGAATTAGAAACTACAGAATCTATTAAATGGGTATTCATCGGAGGTGTGTGGAATGACAATACATATCCATTCCTATATCCTAGTCATGATAACAGAATAGATCACA
>CALBEE010000128.1 GCA_937927575.1 uncultured Saprospiraceae bacterium
TACGGCGACGCATAATGTGATAGGCGCGAGTACTGAAGTAAGAAGTTCTAATACGCTGTTGCTAGAGCTGAATGATAGAGCGGTAAAAGCTGGAGAGTTAGTAGAAGTAGCGTTCAGCAGTAAAGACTTCAGATCAGTATCAGGCTTACAGATGACGATGGAGTTTGATGGCTTAACATTCAATGATGTAGCAGGAAGATCAATCTCAATGGGAGCGAGTAATGTGGGAGTGATTAGAGAAGATATGATCACGATATCATGGAATACGATCACAGAAGTGAGTAGTAGTGAAGACTTGTTTGTCATTACAGCATTAGCTACGAGAGATGGCAATGTGAGTGAGATGATCAGGGTAACAGATAGAGTGATTATTCCAGAGGCATACACTTCGACTACGCTGAGTGCAGGCCAAGGATCTACATTAGAGATCAATAATATTGAATTAGGCATCAGAGGCGGAAGTGCAATAGTATCGGTTAGCGAATTGATGCAGAATGAGCCGAATCCATTCAAGGCATCTACGTTAATCAGCTTCAACTTAGCTACGGCGGGTAAGGCGACCTTAACGATCAGAGATGTAGCTGGAAAAGTAATCAGAACGGTGAATGGCGAATATGCAGAAGGACTGAATACGATTACGCTAGATAAGAGTGAGTTGAATACGGTAGGAGTATTATTTTATACTTTAGAATCAGAAGAATTTTATGATACAAAGAAGATGATTGTAGTGGAGTAATCCATCTCCAATTTAGACTTAATATGAAAAATCCTTAGTAGTAATTCTACTAGGGGTTTTTTACGCGCACAAAGTTAAATTTGTTATTTGTGGAATAAATGCACTTCATAATTTACTACGTTGTAAATATGTGTCTATTTATATCTACTATTTTACATTTAGTGCCTATTGGCAAAAAATACGTTGAAAGTGAATACAAAATCTCTTAATTTGTATAGATAAGAAGTAGAGCACTATCCGCAATTTTTCTCTATTTTTTATAATCAGCTGATCAATATGGAAAATTGGATCTACATGAGTAAAGGGGTGTAGATCCATTTTCTATTTATAGACCATTCTAAAAATTGCCATTCGAAACTATATGGAAAATTTAGTAAAACATTGAATATACTAATCTGTATTGAATGTTGTTTATACCTTTCTTGATGTCGTTTATACCTATTATTTTACGCTTCGTAACTAAAATGACGATAATAATGGAGGTTGTTACAAATTCTGTTTCTTTTGCAGAAAACAACAAATATATCTTGAATTGCTTAATAGTAGAAGATGACTATGCATTCGCTTTAGATACAAAAATCAGATCTGAAGAACTGGGCCTTAAAGTCATAGCCATTGCATCAACTTTCGAAGAAATTGATGACGCATTATCTAAGTATTCAATAGATATCATTCTTAGTGATGTGAAACTAAGTCGCAATGAATACGTATATGATTACTTCAACAATATTGATAATTTACCTCCATTGATTCTCTTTTCTGGCCTTGATACAATGGATGTTTATGAAAAGAGCAAAGCTTCTAATCCGTATATATTTTTAGTTAAACCTTTCGATGATATAACCTTACGAAGTGCAGTAGAAGGCGCCTTAAAGAAAGATATCAATTCCGAAAAGAAAAGAGAAAAAAAATATCGTGATGGGAACATCCTAAATATTAAGTCTTCTGGAAAATTTATTTCAATAAACACAGTTCAAATTTGTTTTGTGAAGTCTGAAGGAAATTACTGTACGATACATTTTGAGGGTAAAAAAGTGGCCATTAGATCTTCGATCGGAAAAGTGTTGGAGATGATAAGTGATTCAAATTTTCATCAAATACATAGAAGTTATATAGCTAATTTTTCAAAAGTAAATGAATTGATAATTGGTGAAAATTTACTTTTAGTAGGAAAAGACAAATTACCAATAGGCCGAAAATTCAAAAAGGATGTTGTAGAATTATTTAAGAAGGAAAATTAAGATGTTTAGACTATAAGATAAGGAAGATTCACTTCGACTATTGTACCCCTTGGTGAGTTAGGTGTAAATCTTATAGTTCCCCCTAAGCGTTCTAGAAGTTTTATGGAGTTTTTGAGACCTATACCTAAGCCTGCCTCCCCATCTGTTCCAATTGAAGATGATGTAGATTGATTCGAAAATATTGATTCTATTTGCTTTTCTGAAATACCAAGACCAAGATCCTTAATTATCAGTGTAGTTAGCACCTTATTTTGTTTCGCAATGATAGAAATCTTAGATTCTGTTTTAGAAAATTTTAGGGCATTCGAAATAATGTTCTTTAGGATACTTCTAAGGCTGCCATAGTCAGTAACTGTTATTATGCTTTTGGATATTTCTTCTGTATTTATGACAAGTCTTTTGGCATTTATATTATTCTCATAAGTAAGTAAGATATCTTCGACTAAAGTATAGATGGCAACGCTTTCTAATTTTATTTCTGAATCCCTTTTAAGCTTACTCCATCTAATTAATTTATCGACAGTAGTTAATAGTTTTTGAGCGTTTTTATCGACTGCTTTACCTAGTTTAGCTGTTTCTTCTGGAGTGCCATTTTTAGATAAATATGCAAGCGATTTTGTAATGTTAGTAAGTGAAGTAATTGGCGATCTGAGATCATGACCGATTATGTCGAATAAATCATTATTTAGTTCATTTGCTTTTTGAAGAGTTTCATTTTTATTAAATAATTCTAGCGTTTTTTCATCAACTTGTTTTTGTATTTCTTCACTTCTTTTTAATAATCTTTTTTCTTTAATTCTTTGATAGTAAATTGCTGATAGTAATATACTAGCAGCGAACAGAATGTATGACCATATATTTTTGTAAAAAGGTGTTGATTTAATTATAGTAATGGTTTTAGGTTCAGACCAAGATTTAACATTTTGTTGCCGACTAAGTAATAATATGTTTTCGCCATCTTTAAGGTCATTCAAAGGGATGGTGTTGCTTTGACTATATTGCCAATTCTGTTTTTTAGAGGTGAATAGATATCTTACTGTGGAAGATACTTTGTTAAATGATGGTCGTAGTTTTAGTATGGGATTTATACTATTGGCATTAATTTTCAAAGTATTTTGGTCTTCAATATTTTCATTCAGTTCGACACGACCCGATAATTCATCAGTATATTCAAGTCCTATTATTTCAATAGAGGCTTTGTTGAGTTTTCGGGTTAGGTTGTTAGGTTTAAAATATGTAATGCCATCTATACTGCCGTAGACGAAAATACTATCTCCAATTGAAAGGTGAGAATGCCTGTTAAATTCGTTTTCGTGAATTCCATTAGCTGTTGTAAGTGTAGTTATCTGGCTAGTCAATGTATCTAGAATGGATATGCCGTAATCGGTTGACATCCATACATTGCCATCATAATCTTGCTTGGCTGAATGTACATTCATGCTTTTAAGCCCATGTTCAAGAGTGTATTGATTTAATATTTTGTCGTCATATTTCCATTTTAATAGTCCATCAAAATTAGTGCTTACCCAATATATCGATGGGTCGTTACAGTCTATTTTGATATCCGTAATTTGCCTTTCGCCTAAGCTAGGAAAGCTTCTTATAGTTTCTGTGATTAAATTAAGTTCGTCTAATCCATTTTGTTTTGTAATGAATATTTTATTCTTGTCAGTGGGGTGAGCAATCATCGCTAAATAATATGCTGGCTTATCGGATTTTTGTGCTATTTTTTCAATGACTCCATCATCTATGTTGAATTTGTAGATGCCATTAGTATTAGTTAGCCATGCATTATTATTGTGGTCGATATGACAGAAAAGGAAAATGTTTAGACTGTCAAGTTTACTAGATATTTTATTACGCGGCCTAATAACTCTAGATAATTTTTTGTCTAATATATTCCAATCAAAAAGAGCCGGTGAATGTGAAGATATTATATATCGGAATGAATTAATTGCTGTTAAGCCATAGCCATGTAGGTTTTCTAGTATAGTAGTCTCTTCTCCGTTACTAAGATTAATTTTTACAATACCCCTATGGGTGGCTAATATGATATTTTCTTGGTCTAGTTGTCGGATATTTCTAACATTGCTGTTCTCGCCATAGGCGGCATTATAAAATGAAGGTTGTGTTTTTATAATCTTGTATAGACCTTTATATGTCGATGCCCATAATTCTTCACCATAAGTAGTAAGTATCTTGATTTTATTATCAGTAAATACACCTCTTAGTTCTTGATTTATGTCTTTGACTTCTTTTGTTTTTGCATCTATTTGTATAAGATTATTGCGTGTCGACAAGTAAATGCTTTCATTGATTTGGGTATACCGGAAAGCACTCTGAATGCTATCTAAGATTATTTCATTATTTAGGTCTAATATTTTGTAATAATTATCATAACCATATTTTGATGCTTGCGATTGTTCTTTTTGATCACTTACAATTTTTATAAATGGTTTTTGATTGTAGAATAGGGGAGTGTGGGGAAGAGATATATTATAGGGCTCTGAAACTCCAGTTTTGATATCGAATAAGTAGTATTTATTATCTTCTAAATACACAATAGCATTTTCTAATTTTAGATTTAAATCTTTATAGGGAACAGTTGCTTTTATATTAGTAGTACTTATTTTTTTGCCGTCGAAGTAGAATATCTCTTTCGTTTTTGTGGATTGGATGTATATATTTTTGGATTGGTCATTCCAAAGGTTAAATATGTCGTTTCCAGGCAAAATTTCTTTTGCATTGGGTATGGCATCCCAAACACTATTTTTTTCTTTAGTTTGAGTATTATAAAAAATGAGGTTTTTTACTGTTGGGTTATTTGGGTAATAGTTGCCATGTAAAAGCCAGAGATTATCGTTAACGTCTACTTTTAGTTTTAAATACCTATTATCACTACTAATCTGCGGCTGAGGTTTGAATGCATTTCTATCATAGAATGTTACTCCGTTTTGAGTGCATAGCCACATATGCCCTTCTGAATTAAAATCAATATCATAAATCCAGTTACTGGGTAAGCCATTATCTTTTGTGAATAGCTCGTAATTATACTTATAGTTTTGGGCAGTTATACTTACAGGAATTATAAGAAGTATACTTAGAAGTATTTGAATTAGAATATTATGGCTTCGACTCATTTCATTAATCAATAAGAAATATGAAGATAGGCTAAATTATTTTGGATAAATTACCACTTATTGAAAATTTACTTAGAGTTTATTAATGTAAAAGCATTGAATACTTTCGTATGTGATTAGAGGGATATTTATTTTATTCTAAAGACAAATGCTCAGGTAGTTCGTAACTAATTTTTGCTGTCTGTAACCTTTTAGCTTTTTTAGCACTTAATCTTTAAAACCAATTCTTTTCTTTAAGTTCAAATCAGGAATTGGGGTTAAATGCTTAATTATTTTTCTAATGATGACAGCTAAATATTAGTAGTAAAGTACAATCCGCAATAAATACTTGCTACTTGGTATCCGTCGATTTGAATGGAGTATTGGGTCTACACAAAAAAGGGGTGTAGATCCAATTTCTATTTAGAAGAGTTTTTATAATTCTTTTAGCGAATGTATCAAAGACTATTTGCGATGCATAGAAGTCTACCTGACAATGGTTACATCACTTACTTTTACTTCAGAAGTACCATCCAAATACTGTATTAATAATTGGTATACATATATTCCATTAGAAAGATCTTGACCATTACTTCTTCCATCCCAGATGATTGTTCCATCAAGGCTTACTGAGTTATGCATTTGATTTCCCCATCGGTCAAATATTGTAAGTTCGATCACAGAAGTTTGATCATTACCAAATATAAAATCATCATTTATTCCATCACCATTTGGCGAAAAAATATTAGGAGCAATTAGTATAGATTCATTGCTAGTAACATTGACTATGATAGTAATTTCTTGCTCACAGCCAGATGCATTTGTTACTAGTACATTATAAGTTGTATTAGTAATAGGGAATGCGTTTGGATTTTCACAGTCATGGCAGGATAACGTCGCATTGGTATCCCATTCAAACATCAGATCGTCTTCAAATGATTCTCCTGTAAGGATAATAGTATCTCCTAGAATTATATCGTGTTCTAATGTATAAGTGGCAAGAATAGCCGTATTCGAATCATCTACAGTAACAACTTCTTCTGCGCTTTCACAAGAATTAGTATCTATAACTTGTATGGTATAGTCTCCTGGTGCTAAAGAGTCGATTGAATTCTCAGTGCTAGCTATACCATTAATTAATATCGTATAAGGTGCTGCAGCATTTTGCACGTCAATAATTTCAATCTCTCCATCTTCTAAACCCAAACACGATACTCCTATAGAATTGGTAAAAATTGAAATCGCATCAGGTTCCGTAATTTCAAAACTGCTATCATAGGTACAGCCATTCAAATCAGTAACAGTTACCGCATATGTATTGCTAGGTACTTGGTTTATTATCGAGAGATCTCCAAGACTGCTATCATTCCAATTGTAACTATAATTAGGCATTCCACCACTTGCAATAAATTCTAATTGAGCTAATTCGCCATTACATAATATGGGATCGATGAGGTCCCAAGTTCCGGTTATGGCTGTAAATTCATCTGCTATAGTCTCTGTCGAAGTATATAATGTAGCTCCAGTATTATCAAATATGGTAAGTGTATACTGTCCACTAGGTAGATTCCCAATTTCGTAATTAGGCATTATGCTGGATACTCCCAAATTGTATTGCGCTCCGGTTGTGTTTTCTTCAAGAGTAATCGCAAATGGTATATCTATTTGCGAGTTAATTTCTATGTTAATGGCTCCAAGACTATCCCCAACACAATTATTTCCTAAAGAACTTACTACAACTTCGATATCGCAAGGCGTAAAAGTTAGATCGACAATAATGATACTATCACAACCCAAATAATTTCCACCCAAAATAATTTCTGTATCCATGGAATTCATTGCGTTATATAGATTTCCATTTATAAGCGTGTCAAAGTCACTACAAAATGTCCCAGTAATGTTATTGGTAGTAGCTGCTACAAAGGTGAGATCTACATCGAATAAAGTATCGCAATCTACACCTGGTACATTGAATATATCTATGGTGTTAGTTTGGTCAAAAGTTACACCACCAATGATGATTGAACTGCCTTCGCAAAGGGTATCGGTTCGAATAATTTCAACACCATTGTCAAATTCTAAATCGACAATAATGATACTATCACAGCCCAAATAATTTCCACCCAAAATGATTTCCGTATCCATGGAATTCATGATGTTGTATAAATTGCCATTTATAAGCGTATCGAAATCACTACAAAATGTCCCAATAATATTATTGGTAGTAGGTGCTACAAAGGTGAGATCTACATCAAATAAAGTATCGCAATCTACACCTGGAACATTGAATATATCCATGGTGTTAGTTTGGTCAAAAGTAACACCACCAATGATGATTGAGCTTCCTTCGCAAAGGGTATCGGTTCGAATAATTTCAACACCATTGTCAAATTCTAAATCGACAATAATGATACTATCACAGCCCAAATAATTTCCACCTAAAATGATTTCCGTATCCATAGGATTCATGATGTTGTATAAATTACCATTTATAAGCGTATCAAAATCACTACAAAAAGTCCCAGTAATATTATTGGTAGTTGGTGCTACAAAAGTGAGATCTACATCGAATAAAGTATCGCAATCTACACCTGGTACGTCGAACATATCCATGGTATTAGTTTGATCAAAAGTCACGCCGCCAATAATAATCGAACTACCTTCGCAAAGGGTATCTGTTCTCGATATATTTATACCGCCACCAAAGGTCAAATTGATATTGACAACGCTGTCACAACCATTTACTGAAGCATCTTCAAAGATCTCTTGACCCATTGGATTAGCTTCATTGTAGGTTACCCCATTTACTTCAATAAAATCACCTTGGCACAGGGTTTCGTTTATTAGCGAATCAGCTATTTCATAAAATGAAATGTCTACAATAAATAGGCTATCACATCCATTGGGATTGGCTACTGGAAATTCATCATAAGGAGCATCTTCATCAAACCATGTTGAGAAGTAATTTACAGAGTCTCCAAGGCAAATCGTTTCAAGAATGTATGATGTATCGATATTGGAAAAATCAACATTGATATTTATAAAACTATCGCAGTCTATGCCATCAAGCGTGTCGATGTATGTAGAGTTGCCAAAAAATAATTCTAAGTCATTGATGAAAAGTGTATCCAATATGCAAATAGTAGTATCAAGTAAGAATTCATTTTTTGGGAGAGAAGTTAACCAAAGTGTATCTACTGCTTCACATGTGCTTCCTTGCAAATTATCCAAATTTATAACTAGTGAATCTAGATTGGAGAAATTTAATGTATCATTAGCAAAAGCAATTGGAGTAGTAGAATTGCAAAGAGTGATGGTAGAAGTATTTGTAGTGCTAGAAAGTGAAGTGGTTGCTTCAGTGGCACCATCAATATTTTGAACTTCAAGATCAAAAGTAAAGGGTCCAACTCCAGCAAACGAAAGATCAATTTCTTGACAAACATCATAGCAAAGTTCTATCGTGTCAATAGTAAAAACAGTCGATATTCCTGGAGTAAAGGTAATTTCAATACGAGAAATGTCAAATGGGCAAGTGCCTCCAAAAAACGAATAATCATAGATATAAGTGCCCGGAGCAATTACATCTGTATTAAGCATATCACCAGTCAATCCTCCACTGCCGTTTGTATCTCCAAAAATACCTCCAGGATCTGCATTCACTAGATAATCGTTTAAATCTATTATGCCTCCTAGACAAAGTGTTACTTCATTATCCTCTCCAGCTTCTAAAGATGATGTAATGGTAATAGTAAATATGGCTTCATCTTCTCCACATGGATCCGCCGCATCTCCAACATTATAAAGAAAATCGAGAACTTGACCTGCTAAGCCAGTAGTATTGACCATAGATCCTGTAAGGATACCAGAGGAAGAAGGGTCAGAGAATGTACCACCTGTACTTGCATTGATATCTAATAAGTCATTTAGATCTACAGAAGTACCTTCACAAACAGAAAGTTCATTATCGTCACCAGCATTGGCAGCAGGTTCAATGATTACCGTGAGTATAGCTTCATCCGTGCCGCAGGCATCTGTAGCGTTTCCGACTGTATATACAAAATCAATGGTTTGACCAGAAGCACCAGTAGTATTGACCATAGATCCTGTTAATGTTCCAGAAGAAGAAGGATCAGAAAATGTCCCTCCTAAATCTGCATTGATATCCAAAAGATCATTTAATTCTACTGGTGTACCATCACATACAGTTACTGAGTTATCGTCACCAGCCACTGAAAATACATCTATAGTCAATGATAAAGTAGCTTGATCAATACCGCAAGCATCAGCTATATCTCCAACTTCATATATGAAATTTATCGTTTGTCCTCCGAGTCCCAAGGTATTGACAATAGATCCAGTTAACGCTCCTGAAGAAGAAGGATCAGAAAACACTCCTCCGACATCGGCTACAGCATCGACTAATCCTAAAAGATCATAGAAATCTCCGTCGCAAGCATTATCCGAATCATCAGATCCAGCATTAGGCGAAGTATCAACAGTTAATGTTAATGTAGCTATATCGCTTCCACAGGCATCACTAGGCAGGCCTACAGTATATAGAAAGCCTATGGTTTGGCCACTAATTAATGAAGTATTCACCATTGATCCAGTTAATGCTCCCGAAGATGTAGGGTCAGAATATACACCGCCTGCATCTGCCCCTGGATCCAATAAAGAACTTAGATCAAAAGTGATATCATCGCATACTTCTTCCATATCATTGGTGCCAGCATTTGAAGCAGTTTCAATAGTCAATGTTAATGTCGCTATATCTTCTCCACAAGGATCTGAAGGAAGACCTACTGTGTACAGAAATCCAATGGTCTGACCACTGATCAGAGATGCATCAACCATAGAACCTGACAATGCTCCCGAAGATGTAGGGTCAGAGAATACTCCTCCTGCATCTGCTCCAGCTTCGAGGAGTGTGGTTAAATCGAAATTGGTGTCATCACAGATGGTTTCAGAATTATCTGCACCAGCATTAGGATTGGGAATGGCTGTA
>CALBEE010000129.1 GCA_937927575.1 uncultured Saprospiraceae bacterium
TTTTGACTGGCCAAGTCAAATCGATAGATATAGAACTTCCTAAGTATGCTTTTAGTTACTAGTGCTCAACTAAAAGACTCAAATCTTAATCGATTTTTTTTAAGTATTATGTGGTTACTCATTTCCAAAATGCTTCCAACCCTGCGCTTTCAAAGGATGTATATTTCCACCACTGCTATGAAGTGTAATTCCATCTTTAGAATTTACCATTTCGCCAATGATAAATACATCTGGCATATATCTCACTTTTTCTAGATCTGATTCTGCTATGGTAAATAATAATTCGTAATCTTCTCCTCCGCTCAATGCACAAGTAATCGGATCCAAATTAAATTTAATGGCCATCTCTTCCGTGCTTGGATGTAAAGGCACTTTAGACTCTTCGATAAATGCTCCTAATCCAGATTCTTTACAGAGATGAAATACTTCTGATGCTAAGCCGTCAGAAATATCAATCATGGCAGTAGGCACTAAATTATTTTTATACATGTAGTCAATCACATCCTTACGCGCTTCAGGTTTTAATTGGCGCTCTATAAGATAGGGTTGCTCTTCTAAATCCGGTTGTACATCCGGAGCTTCTTGATAGATTTGTTTTTCTCTTTCGAGTATTTGTAATCCTAAGTAGGCGGATCCTAAATCTCCGGTTACACAAAGTATATCACCTTTCTTAGCTCCAGATCTATACACTATGTCTTCAGCTTTTGCAGATCCTATGGCAGTAATGCTGATTACTAAGCCAGATGGAGAGGAAGTCATATCGCCTCCAACAAGATCTACATTGTATAACTCGCAAGCTAATTTGATGCCTGCGTATAACTCATCCATGGCTTCTACAGAAAATCTATTTGATATAGCTATGGATACAGTAATTTGACTCGGCATTGCGTTCATTGCATAGATATCTGATAGGTTCACCATAACGGATTTATATCCCAAATGCTTGAGCGGAGTATACATCAAATCGAAATGAATACCTTCTACGAGCATATCAGTCGATAATACAGTTTGTAGATTTCCAAATTCCATTACCGCTGCGTCGTCACCAATACTCTTTTGAGTACTTTCTTGTTTGGTTTTAAAAGTTTTAGTGAGATGCTCGATCAAACCAAATTCGCCAAGTGCGTTTACATCTGTTCTTTTAGCTTCTTCCATTATAATTAAGATAAGGTAGTTAATGAGAATTGTAAGTGAATACGAGTTCTTAGGTATGTATTATTTTAGGATATCATTGGCTAGTTTCCAAATCGTATCATTGTCGGGTAATGGAGAAGTGTAATGCTCCATCTTACCATGTACAGGATGATCCAATGCAATTTTCCAAGCGTGCAAACCAATTGATCGATCCTTGTTGGCCCTACGAGCTCCATATTTTACATCACCTTTGACCGCACAACCTAGATGCGAAAGCATGACACGAATTTGATGAAATCGTCCAGAATGTAATTCTATTTCTACTAATTGATATTTATCAAATGTATGCAAGAGTTTGTAGCTCATTTCTGCTTTGCGGTATTCTTCTTTTTCTACTTCACTCAGGTATGCTTTATTGCTATTTCCTTTAGTAAGAAAAGCCACCATAGTGTCACTTTCTTTTGGTAAAGTAGGTTCTACTATGGCAAGATATTTTTTTATGATTTTTTTGGAATTGCTCAGATGTGCTGTAGCATTTTTAGATTTTGCGAGAATCACGCAACCACTCACAGGTCTATCTAATCGATTGATCAGTTTGAGATCTGATTTAGCATATGCTTGCATGGCTGTCAATAGATCAGAGTCATTCGTTTTATCTGATTGTGTAGGTATGCCCGCTGGCTTATTAAGGATAATGTATTGATGATTACGCTCAATGATCCAGTCTGATATATTTTCTTTCATGTAGTTGGGATTGTATTGGTCGATGTATTTCTAACCAATAGCTCAAAAGTATGATGTTAGGTATTCTAATCTACTTCTTCGTAGTCAATATAATCATCGCTATTACCTTTCTTCTTAATCTTAGATTTGGTAGGAGCTTGTTTGATTTTTGGTGAGTTACTGACTATTCTAAAAAAGTAGTAAATCAGTCCAGCTATAAATAAGGCTTTAAATAACATAGGAATGAATGGTATTAAGACGCAAAGATAAGGTTTTGTTTTTATCACCTCGATATCTGAAGGGCGATCTCCTAGGTTTTGAATTGATATGAGGAAGATTCGTGATAGTCATAGATAGTTCCTAAAGAAAAAGGGAGCATATTCGACATTATTCAGCCTATTCCGTACCATGTTTCGAGGTGTATGTATGGTAGAGTTAGCGATATTTTGATTTGCACAGGGTTTGGAGATATGAATTGAGCTTCTTGAGACGCAAGTCTTCAGCGATCTATTCATTATTAACTAATCATTCACGATTCATTAGTAATTATCTTGAATAGGCTTCCGTTTATTAGTGGATGATTACAAAAGGTAGTGTTTGCCAAAACATATCATTGTACTCCTTTGAAATATTGAACAACACTACTAGTTTGTTACATTTGTGAGAAAATGAATACTTGATATATTCAAATAAATATATATGTATAGTTTTCATTTTTAGATTAATTACATATTGGAAAAATAGATATGGGTAATACGCTCTTTAACAGGGTAGTATTAGCCTTTTTGTTATTTGTATACCTAGGTAGATAGAAAAATAAAGTATGAATTCATTAAAGCGATTATCCAACATTACAGGACTGATAGTATTAGCTGTGGCTATGGTGGTCTATTTCATGTCGGTAGAGCGAGTAGGAAGTTTATGGGATTGTGGTGAGTTTATTCTTGGTGCCTACAAGCTTCAAGTGGTACACCCACCAGGCGCTCCACTCTATGTTTTGATTGGAAGAATATTCACTTGGTTTGCTGAGGTATTATCTGATAATCCTGCGGACATTGCTTTTGCAGTGAATCTAATGTCTGGTCTTTGTACCGCTTTAGCTGCAATGATGATTTGCTGGATTACCATCATGTTGACGAAATTAGCATGGAAGGGGAGATCTACTGAAACTACCAATGGAGAAAATCTTGCAATAGCGGGAGGAGGATTAGTAGCTGGATTAGCTACTGCATTTTCTTCATCGATTTGGTTTTCAGCTGTCGAGGGCGAGGTATACGCTATGTCCACTTTCTTCACTGCGCTGACATTGTGGTCGGCCGTGAAATGGTATTATTTGAGTAAGGATATCCAGAATGATAGATGGTTAGTGTTAGCTTTATTCTGCGGTGGTTTATCTATTGGGGTTCACTTATTGAGTTTACTTACTTTCCCTGCGATCGCACTTTTATACTATTTCAAAAAATATGAAGAGACGAACATCAAAGGAATTATTTTAAGTCTTCTTTCTGGAGTATTTATGATTGCTTTTATTCAGAAGATAGTCATAGTAGGTATACCTACGATATGGTCCAAGATGGAATTGATGACTGTAAATGGAATGGGGCTGCCTGTACATAGTGGACTGATACCTACGATATTAATTTTAGCAGGATTGTCTTTTGCAGGATTTTTCATAGCGAGAAAGATGGGGAGCCACCTTTTACATATTTTGAGTTTTGCAGCAGTTCTAATAATGATTGCTTTCTCAACTATTGGGGTGGTAGTGATCAGAGCTAATGCAGACACACCTGTGAATATGAATGTACCTAGTGACGCCATGAGATTATTGCCTTATCTCAATAGAGAGCAATATGGAGAAAGAGCATTGCTCAAAGGTCCTCACTTCGATGCTAGACCTGTAAATGTGAAAAAATCACCTAGGTATGGACTCGTAGGAGATAAGTATGAAGTCGTAGATGAAAAGTATGAGTACGAATATAAAGACAGTGATAAGATTACTTTCCCTAGAATAGGGCATACCGAATCTAGTAGGCCTATACTTCACCGTCGATGGAAAAAGTATTTAACGGGTAATGATCAAGGAAAGCCTACAAGTGGCGCATACAATTTTAAGTACATGTTTTCTTATCAGTTTAACTGGATGTACTGGAGGTATTTTATGTGGAATTATGTAGGAAAGCAAAATGCTTCACAAGGATATGAACCATGGGATCTTAAGACGGGTCATTGGGAATCTGGAATTTCTTTTCTAGATGAAAGTGGAGTTCTACGTAAGATTATGCCAGGTTCGGGTGACGGATATTATGAGCAAGATGCGATTACGGATGTGATGAAAAACAATGAGTCTAGGAATCATTATTACTTCCTTCCATTAATTTTTGGATTACTAGGATTACTCTTCCATGTTCGAAATAATCCTAAAGAATTTATGGCTTTGATGGTCTTATTTCTGATGACAGGCTTAGGTATAATTATTTATTCAAATCAACCCCCTAATGAGCCTCGTGAGAGAGATTATGTATTAGTTGGGTCCTTCATGACATTCTGTATATGGATCGGAATGGCTGTGCCGGCCCTGTATACTTTGTTTAAAGAGAAGATATCTCTTCCGGGAACAAGTGCGGCAGGTTTAGCGGCATTGTTGGTGCTTTCAGCACCGGTGATTATGGGTTTCGAAAATTTTGACGATCATAGTAGAGCGCATCATACGGCTTCGAGAGATTATGCCTCTAATTTCCTCAATAGTGTAGACGAAAATGCGATCATTTTCACATACGGTGATAATGATACATATCCGCTTTGGTACGCTCAAGAGGTAGAAGGAATCAGAAGAGATGTCAGAGTTGTAAATCTGAGTTTGATAGCTGTAGATTGGTATATTAATAAGCTAAGAAATAAAGTAAATGACTCTCCACCGCTCAAGCTTTCTATTCCAGCAGAAGGATATAGAGGTAAGAATAAAAACCAAGTATATTTCACCGTGCCGGGTGGTGCGGAGAAAAATCCTGAAGTTCCAATCGATGCGATCTTTAGGTATATGAATGATCCAAGAAGTATACAAGATGACGGATCTGGTACTAAGTTCAATACGATGCCTACGCGTAATATTTTTATTCCTACGAATAGAGATAAACTAATTGCTAATGGTCTTATCGATCCTATGGATAGTATCAATAGAGTAGGTAAGATTCCTATCAGATTCAGTGATAGTAAAGGATATTTATTGAAGGATGAAATCGCAATTCTAGATGTTATTGGATCTAACTTTACAGAAAGACCGATATATTTTGCGGTCACATGTAAAAATGAAAAATTATTAGGTCTTAATAACTACACGCAGATGGAAGGCCTTGGATTAAGATTGGTGCCATTCCAAAATAATTCGGATCAGAATTTACCAGGGATCTATGGTAGTGGACGTATTGATGTAGATAAGACTTACGAAAATGTAATGACTAAGTGGAAGTGGGGTAATTTTGACAAAGTAGATACCTACGTAGATGGTAGCTATGGTGCAGAGGTAACCGCCATGAAAGTCATCATGCTGAGACTATCATCTAGATTGACCGAGATGAGACAAAATGAAAGGGCTGCTGCTGTAGCTAATAAATATTTTGAATCATTCCCACATCATAATTTCACATATGATGCTAGTATAATTCCATTTATCAATGTATTGGTAAGGGCTGGAAAATTAGAAGATGCTAAGAAGCATATCAGAATATTGGCTAATGCTACTCAGCAAAATATGGTTTTCTATGAATCGTTAGATGGTGATGTGTTAGCAGGAAGTTGGAGAGAGGAAATGAGATATGATCTTAGGTCGGTAAATGACCTTTTAGCAATTTCTTCTCAGCTGGAAGATCCAGATTTCTTAAAAGAAATGGAAGGCTTATTGAAGATTTATATGCCTTCTCAAACACCAATACAAAACTAAGTCTATAAATAAAATTTGAAGAGGAGCTAAATGTAAATTGGCTCCTTTTCCATTTCAATAAATTATAACTCTAAAAAAGAAATGAAAATATCAATTGGTTGTGATCACGCAGGATATGAATACAAAGACAATATTATGAAGTATCTCGAAAAGCAAGGCCATAAGGTAACGGACTACGGTACACATGGTCCAGAATCTGTAGATTATCCAGATTTTGTGCATCCTGTAGCGGAAGATATAGAAAATAAAAAAGCCAAATTTGGTATCCTAATTTGTGGTAGCGGTAATGGAGTTTCTATGACAGCTAACAAACATCAAAAAGTAAGAGCAGCATTATGTTGGTCAACGGAGATTGCTAAATTAGCGAGACAACATAATAATGCTAATGCGATATCTATACCAGCAAGATATGTGTCTAAAAGATTAGCTACGAATATGGTGAAAGCATTTCTTAATACAGATTTTGAAGGGGGAAGACATAAGCGAAGAGTTAATAAAATCAGTTGCTAGTTTTTTAAGCTTGTCACCTATTTCTAGAAAAGTAAAAAAATGAAAATGAAAAATATATTTCGAATAGCGATAGCATTATGTATGGCGGTGCAATTAAATGCACAATACATTAGCGGAGTTTCTTCTCCAGATTCCAACACCGTTTATATTACGGATACTGCAGATATATCTGTGCTTCTGTCTAACACGATTACATCTGATGATATGAAAGAGCATCTTTCTATTCTGGCTTCGGATGAGTTTGGTGGAAGGGAGACAGGCTTCCCTGGAAATGATATGGCAGCGGAATATATTTCTGGACACCTCAATTCGTTAGGAGTACCTAAGATTATGGACGGTGACTATTATCAAGATGTTGCGTTTACCTACACTTCTTGGGTTTCTAATACAGTTACGATCAATGGTACAGATTATAAAGGCGCAAGGGACTTTATTGCTTTTCCTGATAAAACGGGTAATGCTGCATTTAGTGCAGATGAAGTAATTTACTTAGGATATGGTATTGATGATCCAGAGTATAGTGATTATAAAAAAGTGAAAGTAAAGGACAAGGTTATTCTTATCAATAAAGGAGAGCCAATGAAAAAGGATAGTACTTATTGGCTGACTGACAGTAATGAGCCTTCCGCCTGGACAGGAGATATAGATCGTAAATTGAAAGCGGCTAAAAAGCATGGTGTCAAAATGGTGTTGATTATCGAAGACCAATTGAGAGATATGATAGGAAAAAATCGTAGAAGGCTTTTAGGGCCAACGGTAACTCTTACAAATGGTCTGTCAGATGAAACGGATATGGCAAATCACTTGTATATTTCTACGACTATGGCAAAGGAACTGATCGGTGATAAAGGAAAGAAAGTTATTAAGTCTCGAAAATATATTACCAAGAAAGGAAAGAATTGTGATACTAAATTGAAGCCTCAGTTTGAAGTCAATCAAGAAAGAAAATCTACTGTATTGCTAGGACGAAATGTTTTAGGCTTTTTTGAAGGTACAGATTTGAAAGACGAGATAATAGTGGTCTCTGCACATTATGACCATATCGGAAAAAAAGGAGAAGTAATATATAACGGTGCTGATGATAATGGATCTGGAACTACGACAGTTTTGGAAATTGCTGAAGCACTTGCCATAGCCAAAAATATGGGTAAAAGTCCGAGAAGAAGTGTACTATGTTTATTAGTGACTGGAGAAGAAAAAGGTCTATTAGGATCGTATTATTATTCTGAAAACCCTGTTTTCCCAGTTGAACAAACTGTAGCTGATGTAAATATTGACATGGTAGGAAGAGTAGATGATAAGTATAAAAATAATCCAAATTATATATATGTAATTGGTTCGGATAGATTGAGTACAGATCTACATAAAATCAATGAAACTGCTAATAATACTTATAGTGGATTGACATTGGATTATACTTATAATGATGAAAATGATCCTAATAGATATTATTTTAGATCTGATCATTACAACTTTGCGAGGTTAGGTATTCCGGCTATCTTTTTCTTTAATGGAGTACACGAAGACTATCACCAAGCTGGAGATACGGTAGACAAAATTAATTTCGATAAAATGCAAAATGTAGGCCGATTGATCTTTCATACACTCTGGGAACTGGCCAATAGAAATGATAGGATAGTGGTGGATGGAGAAATAAAAGCTGGCAGATAAAATTGAATGGAAAAGAAATTTTAACACTCCCAATTGGAATTGTCCAGTTGGGAGTGTTTTTATGTCGTAAAGACACAGAAGTATAGGTTATTGTTGAGTTATTCTTGTTAATTCGAATGAATTTGTTTAAATTGTAAGTATTAGTTTCTTTGATAAAAAAGAATGTTATGAAAATTAAAATGTTTTTTATTGTTTTGCAATTTCTATTATTTAGTATCGTTACGTATTCTCAATTTGACCCTGGGTTTTCTTGTGGTACTCCAGATCCATTACCTGATGTTGCAGAATTTCCGTTAGAAGGTCAAATCTGTCAACCATCTAATCAGTGGAATAATGGTGCGACTCATCTAGGAGATTTTTTAACTGAGCCAAGTAATGATAGATTAAAAATTCGCACCAATGTTATCATTGTTCAAAATAGCAACGGTAAAGGAAATTTTGAAGTCGATAATGCCGACGATGTCCTTTTTCTAGATCGATTTTTCGAAAGAATAAATAATAGTTTAAATGATTACGATGATGTAGACTGTGAATGCACCAGGAGCCCTACTCATTACCCTGCTTCCAATTTTGAATTTGTACCAAACTATATTTATCTAAAGGATGATTTTTACTTTAATCATTTAAATGATAGTGAAAACAGTCTAACTTCTTTGAGTGATGGTAAAATATTTACTAATGGTATTCACGATTTAGCTGTAGCAAGTGGAGATTATATACCAGGTATTGATTTGTATATTACTACAGATGGACCAATGTACGAATCATATGTTGATAATAATTCTGCGATAAGTATTTATGACTTGGGATATGTACTTCATTATGCAAATAATGTATGGTATGCTAGCGGTTTTTCACCATCAATAGGCTCTGCTCCACCTGCTTATGCTGAAGCTTGGCACGCACCAGATTTATATTTAAGATACAAAAACGAGCTAGAACAAAATGGTGAATCAGTCGCTTTTTGGCATTTTCTTCCTCGAGCAGCAGCATCTGGACTTCATGAATATGGACATGTTCTTGGTTTAGCTCATAAGTATAATTGCACTAGTGCGAATTATATGAAGCCAGGTTGGACAAATGAAGGAACTACTCTAACTGGATGTCAAAATCGTGTAATGTATGCAAGATTAATGAGTTCTAGATTAGGAGAATATGTTATTTGTGGAGAAAAGGATATTCAACCAATAACTATTGATTCAGATGTCACGCTCTATTGGGCTGACGAAATCAGATGGTTTGGTGATATCATAATAGAAGAAGGCACTCATGTCGAAATTAAGTGCGAATTAAGAATGAATGAAAATGCCTCTATATTAGTCAAAAGAGGAGGAAGATTAACGATAGATGGTGCTCTGATTACTACTAATGATTGTTCGACACAATGGGAAGGTATCATTGTGGAAGGAAAAGCGGATGAGGCTCAAAATGTTGATTTAATATCCGATAATGACTGGTCTGCCACAGCAGGAGTTGTAGAAGTAATCAATGGTGCAGTAATAGAAAATGCCGAAACCGCCATATCTACGGAAATAACACATTATCCGTATCCTACTAACCAGGAATATTGGGGAGGTTACATAAGAGTAGAAGATTCATATATCTCCAATTGTAATCGCGGTATAGCATTTATGAAGTATGGGGGACCTAATGTTTACGATCATAGTACTATTAAGAATAGTACTTTCGAAAATTTAGGCAAAGGTGTTACTATTTGGTCAGATAATGGTGTTCGTTTTTTAGGTAATCACTTCAATAATATAGAAGAAGTGGCAATCACAGGTGTAGATACTGAATTTAGTATGAGTGGTAATATTGTTGAACACACACATACAGGTGTAGATCTGCTCAATACTTTTCCATTACCTATATCTCCAAGAATAGGAAGTGTCGCTCCGGCCGCCCCTAATGAATTTAACTGTGACAACTATGGAATCTATGGTGTAGCACCAGGCGCTATGAATTCTGTAAATATCACTAACAATAACTTCTTAGGAGGTAACTATGGTATAGATATTAATGGATTTAGTCGCTATGAAATTCGAGGTAATGATTTTATTGGAGAAGTAACAGGTGTGAGATCAGCAGGAACAGGAGGATTTGAGTCGGACATCGCCGAAAACAATTTCAGTAGTATACGATATGGTAGTGAGGCTTGGTTTTTTAATGCTTTAAGTTATGATGTCAATTGTTTTGATTTTAATGATGATTATGATGTATATGTAGGAGGGCAGATTTCACAGGATCAAGGCAATGAGCAGTTTTCTGCGGGGAATTGTTTCTCTGGTACAGTGTCGGAAGAGTTTAGGAATGATGGTGGCATTGATATCAATTACTTTATAAAAGAAGGTACTCAACAGTCTGATTGTAGGTTTACAGAAGATGCAGTAAATTTCAATGTTGCATTTGCTGATGAAGATCGACTTACTGACGGTTGTGGTTCATCTCTATCAGGCGGCACTGTATGGGTGAGAAATATATGTAATACAGAAGGACTAACGCAACAGCAGATACAAGATAGAATCGATGAGCTTAATATATTACTGACGCAGGTAATTGTCAATGAATCATTGACCGACTTTACAAGAGAGTATCTCATAAGAACCTATAGGCGATGTATGATACGCTTGTGGCTATCATTAGGTAATTTTTTCCAAAGTACGGATAATCCGCCTGATGCAGTGCGCAAAGAAGAGGTAATCAATGCCTATATGGGCAGCGGCGAATTTCAATATCAAATATTGGCCTATGGTATATTAGTATATTATGATGAATATAACCGTGCAAGAAACCTATTGGCCAACATGTCCCCACAGACCACTGAAGAACAAGAATTTGTTTGGGTACAAAATATTAATTTGGATTATCTCCAAACCAGAGAAAACTACTTATTATCTCCTACAGATGAGGCTACCCTGACGGCGATAGCGCTGAAATCAGACCCATATAGTGGTTATGCTAGAGCACTCTATGAACAAATAACAGGTATAAGAATCTACCTAGACATACCGAGCCCTGCTCGTAATACTGCCCCTAGAGAGTCAGCATCAATATCTATAGATGATGGATTAGAAATGATCATAAAGTCGAACCCTATTCTAAATGATAACATCTCACTAAAGTTGAATGGCGTAAGTGAAGAAAACCAATATCAACTAGATGTAGTAGACATAACAGGAGAATTAATGTGGTCAACGTCAAACCAACAAAAGAGTACTCAAAATATCAATACTCAAAATTGGAATAGAGGCATTTATATAGTGCGCATAACCAATGAACGAACAGGTGTAAGTAATAACACTAAAATAGTAGTCATGAAGTAGTATCATATGTATATATGTATAGAGTAGTATCATTATATTTTTTTCTATTGATAGTTGTATCCACTACAATTGCCCAAGATTATTATGCGAAGTCTTATGATCTTTTCGATCATACAGCGGATTTTGTTAGGGATATAGTAAAGCATGGAGATGATGTTTTTTTATCGAATTTTGCCTTATGTAATGATTTTGAGGACCGCTGCCATAGCGGAGTGTTAATAGACACTAAAGGAAATGTAAAGGAAAGTGCGATTACCGAATGCATAAATGGAGGAATAGGAATAATAGTAGATGGTAGTACCTACTACAAAGGAGGAAATGTATCAACGGATATTCCGAAATTCCGATTGTACAAAGCGGACATTGATGGTACGGAGTTGGCATGTGTTGATCTTACGATTGAGGAAGATGGATTTGATGAATTTTTTATTAAGGGAATAACAGAGTTCGATGATCAATTGCTAGTATATGGAACGGTAACAGATACCTTATCCCAATCAGAAGAAAAAACAATGGGCCTTGTCTTTTGGGTGGATCGAGAAAACTTTGAATACGAGTATACATTTATAGATCCTCCAGAGAATTGGTTGAGAATTGACCATATGATGGTAGATAGTAAAGGCCACCTTAATTTATTATGTGAGTACACTACTGGCAATAATAACATACAGCCAGCATATAAAAAGATACTGCGATACAATAGCGAGAGGGAATTAATATTTGAGTGGAACTCATATCTGTTAAATAGTGGTGTGGGATCTGGAACATTATTGGAGTTAGACAATGGAAATTTTGTAATGGATATTGTGGCCGATGACTCATTTAAACAAATGGTATTATGTATTACACCGGAAGGAGAAGAAGTATTTCGTAAAGATTTTTCAGAAGAGCGCAAGACTTTTGTGATTCTCAATCTTAAGAGAGCTATGGATGGTAATTTCTTTGTAGTGGGAAGCATTACTTCTCCTTATCTTGATTTTCCTTCCTATGCTAGTATTATGAAGGTGAGCCCTGAGGGAGATCTATTATTGCAACGATTGTATGCGGTAGATATGGGAGAAAGATTGGATGGCGATGGAAGGGATGGTAAGAAAAGTGTGTTTTATGACATCATAGAATTAGAAAACGGTGATCTGATGGCAGCGGGTAGTATTAGCAATGGATACGATGATCCTGTCAATGGATTTAGATTAGATCAAGATTTATTTGTTGTACGAGTATCTTCCGATGGCTGTCTCACTCCAGACTGCGAAGTGATACAAGAGATAGGAGGAGAAGGGCCACCTAAGTTATTTGTAGATCCGCTGAACCAATGGAATGTGAGGAAGGTGGATGAAGATACAGGCGAGTATTATACGGAGGCCTATAGATTTGATGAAGAGCGCGTATTTCTGGATAGGAAATACTATTACAATGAATTATTAGTAGCTAGTGATGATCAACTCAACGACTGGCAAAGTACGGGTATGTACATGCGTGAGCGATTTGATAGAGTGTATTTGTATGATACAACGATATTGGGTGGCGAAGCGGCATTTTATGATTTTGATAGTTGGTTGATGAGTGCTCCAGTATTTGAGATATTTGATCTACCCACTATAGCCATACAGACCATAGAG